>DASXPS010000125.1 GCA_036493475.1 Sporichthyaceae bacterium
CGGCCATCACGACGCGCTCGCGCGGCACCCCGGTGAGCATCGCCAACTCGGCGTTGGCCCGCAGGTGTCGCGGTTCGCCGTGGATCGGCATCACGTTGCGCGGCTTGACCAGGTTGTAGCAGTAGATGAGCTCGCCCGCCGAGGCGTGCCCGGACACGTGCACCATCGCGTTGGACTTGTGCACCACGTGCGCGCCGAGCCGGGTCAGCCCGTTGACCACCCGGAACACATCGTTCTCGTTGCCCGGGATCAGCGAGGACGCCAGGATCACGGTGTCGTCGGTGACGATGCTGATCGCGTGATCCCGGTTGGCCATCCGGGAAAGCGCGGACATCGGCTCACCCTGCGAGCCGGTGGACAGCAGCACCACCTGATCGGGCATCAGATCATCGATCGCCTTGATGTCCACCATCAGCCCCGGCGGCACGTGCAGGAAGCCCAGGTCCCGCGCCACCCCCATGTTGCGCACCATGGAGCGCCCCACCATGGCCACCTTGCGACCGTGCGCGGCGGCAGCGTCCAGCACCTGCTGCACCCGGTGCACGTGCGAGGCGAAACAGGCCACGATGATGCGCCGCTGAGCGCGCCGGAACACCTTGTCCAACGCCGGGGCGATGTCGCGTTCGTTGGGGATGAAGCCGGGCACCTCGGCGTTGGTGGAGTCGACCAGGAACAGGTCCACACCCTCGGCGCCCAGCCGCGCGAAGCCCGGCAGGTCGGTCAGCCGACCGTCCAACGGCAGCTGGTCCATCTTGAAGTCACCCGTGTGCAGCACCAGCCCGGCCGGGGTGCGGATGGCCAGCGCCAACGCGTCCGGGATGGAGTGGTTGACCGCGAGGAACTCGCACTCGAACGACCCGAGACGCTCGGTGTCCCCCTCGGTCACCTGCAACGTGTAGGGCTTGATGCGGTGCTCGGCCAGCTTGGCCTCCAGCAGCGCGAGGGTGAGCTTGGAGCCGATCAACGGGATGTCGGGCTTGCGGCGCAGCAGGTACGGCACGCCACCGATGTGGTCCTCATGCGCGTGGGTCAGCACGATCGCGTCGATGTCGTCCAGGCGGTCCGCGACGTAGCTGAAGTCCGGCAGCACCAGGTCCACGCCGGGCTGGTGCGCCTCCGGGAACAACACCCCGCAGTCGACGATCAGCAATCGGCCGGCGTGCTCGAACACGGTCATGTTGCGACCGATCTCGCCCAGCCCGCCCAACGGCACGATGCGGAGCCCACCGGCCGGTAGCGGCGGCGGCGGACCCAGTTCCGGATGTGGATGGCTCATGCGAGAGCGACGCCCCCGGCGACCAGATCGGTCTTCAGCGTCTCGATCTGGGCGGCGGTGGCGTTGACCAGCGGCAGCCGGACCGGACCACCGGGTCGACCCTGCAGGGCGAGCGCGGCCTTGGCCAGGATCACGCCCTGGGTGCGGAAGATGCCCTCGTAGACCGGCAGCAGGTCCCGGTGGATGGCGGCGGCGTGGGCCACGTCGCCGGCCACGTAGGAATCGACCAGGTCGCGCAGCTGCGGTGCGACCACGTGCCCGACCACGCTGACGAAGCCGACCGCACCGATGGACAGCAGCGGCAGGTTGAACAGGTCGCTGCCCGAGTAGTACGCCAGGTCGGTGGCGGCCATCACCTGGCTAGCGGCGGCCAGGTCGTCCTTGGCGTCCTTCACCGCGACGATGCGCTCGTGCTGGGCGAGCCGGATCAGCGTCTCGGTGGCGATCGGCACCCCGGAACGGGCGGGGATGTCGTAGAGCAGGACCGGCAACCCGGTGGCGTCGGCCACCGTGCGGAAGTGCTCGTAGAGACCCGACTGCGGTGGCTTGCTGTAGTACGGGGTGACCACCAGCAGCCCGTGCGCCCCGGCCTTCTCGGCCTGCCGGGCCAGCTCGCAGGTGTGCCGGGTGTCGTTGGTGCCGACGCCGGCCACGATCGCCGCCCGGTCCCCCACCGCCTCCAGCACGGCCCGGACCAGCCGTTCCTTCTCAGCGTCGGAGGTGGTTGGCGACTCACCGGTGGTGCCGTTGAGCACCAGGCCGTCGTGCCCGGCGTCGATCAGCTGCTCGGCCAGATTGGCGGCGCCGTCGGTGTCCAACTCACCGTCAGCGTCGAACGGGGTCACCATCGCGGTGAGCACCCGGCCGAAGGGGGTCGCGGGGCTCATGGTCGGGCCAGTCATGTTCGAAGTATCCCGCACAAGTTATGGCGCGACGCGCCCATTGCCGTCGAATGCGGATTGGGTCAGCGGCATCAGCTCTGCCCAGCACCGCTCCATCTCCTCGGCCACCATCTCGATCTCCCGCTGCGGGAACGACGGGAACGTGGAGTCCTCACGCTTGGTGCGCAGCGACAGGAAGTTCATCAGGGCCCGCGCGTTCATGGTCACGTACATCGAGGAGTACGTGGTCACCGGAAGCACGATGCGGGCCACCTCGCGGGCGACGCCGGCGGCGAGCATCTCCTGGTAGGCCGCATACGCGTGCCGACAGGACTCCTCGGTGGCCCGCACCACGAGTTCGTGCTGCTCCGGGGTGCCGTCCACGAACGTGTAGGCGCCCGGCTTGCCCTCCTGCCGCAACTTCCGCTCCGGACCCGGCACGTAGAAGACCGGACGTAATTCTCTGTAACGCGCCGACTCCTCGTTGTAACTGGCAATTCGGTGCCGCATGAACTCGCGGAACACGAAGATCGGCGCCTCGACGAAAAACGTCATCGAGTTGTGCTCGAACGGGCTGCCGTGCCGATCCCGCATCAGATACCGGATCAGTCCGGCGCTGCGGGACGCGTCCGCATCCACGTCCTCGCGGGACTGCTCACCCTTGGTGGACACCCGCGCCGCGAACAGCACATCCGCGTCGGAGGCGTTTGCCTTGACCAGTTCGACGGTCATCGCGCTGCGGAACTCGATGGTCTGCTCATCCATCTCGACACCTGCCGCTTGCACCGTGGTCACCGGTTCCCGCCTCCCGTGGCTCTACCTGTCGCCGAACAGCATGACGGCCGGGTCCGACAGAGTCGGAGCCGGCCGTCACCGAGTGCTCAGCCCAGGTGGTGACGCCCGCGGCGCCGGACGGCGTACACCGCCGCGGAACCGGCCATCAGCAGCGCCAGGCCGCTCGCGGCGAGGTCACGGGAGACCTTGCTGTCGCCACCGGTCTTCGGCAGGTTGTGGTGCTTGGCGAGCAGCTCCGCTCCGGTGCAGTCCACCTGGCTGACGATCACGTCGACGCCCACCAGGCCGGCGACGTCATCCGAGGCCTGGGGGGTGACCTTCGGGGCCGAGGCCCGCTCGGCCACGCTCAGGTCGGCGCCGTCGCCCTTGTCGTGCGCGAAGTACTTGGCCCGGGTCTCCTCGCGCGTGGTGGCCGCCTTGGCGTCGGCCGCCTGCTTGGCCTCGCGGTTGGCGGTCACGGTGCGCTCGGTGGTCTGCGCGCGCTGCGCGGCCGCCGCGGAATCCGCCGCGGTCTGCTGGTTCTGCGCGCTCGCCTGCTGCGTGGCGGCCGCCTGCTGGGCGTCCTGCGCCTGCTCAGCGGTCTTCGCACCCCGCTCTGCCCGCTCGTCCATCGCCTGGTCCCGGGTGGCGGTGGCATCGGTCTGCGTCGCGGACTCGGTGGCCGCGTGCCGGTCGATGGCGGCACCGTCGGCCTTGGTGGTGCCGGTCTGTGCGGTGCTCGCCGACTGCGCGGCGGCCGGGGCGGCCGCGGCGACCGGGGCCTGCGGCGCGGCGTGAGCCGCCGGGGCGGCCTGCTGCACCGGGGCCGCAACCTTGGCGTGCGACGTCTCCCGTGAGCTGTGCTCCGCCTTGGCGGCCGCGCGCACCCGCTTCTCCGCCAGCGCGCCGTGCGTCCCCTCACCGGCGCCATGGGTCTGGGCGAGCAGGGTGTTCAGCGTCTCGCCGGTGGCGTTCTCCACCGCCGTGGTCAGGTGTTCGGCAACCGCGCGCACCTCCGCGATGGCGGAGTTCAGCGCCGTCTGCAGGGCGCTGGGCGCCACCACCAGGTGCACGTGCAGAGCCCGGATCTGCTTGCCACCGTCGGGCAGGTCGCTCTGCTCATCGATGTAGATACCCCCGCTGATCAGCGTCTTCAGCGCGTCCGGGATCTCCACGGCGAAATTGGGGCCCGGGTCCACCGGGATCTTGTTGCCCAACAACGTCAAACCGGCGACCTGCGAATCCCCGCGCACCTCCCGACGATTCGCGGTGCAGTCCGAGTTCAACACCAGCGCGCCGACCAGGTTACCGAGCACGGACAGGCCCGCGGTGTGCGCGTTGGCCGCGAAGATGTTGTCCCGACCGATGCCGGCGCTCTCATCGAGCACCTGCAGGGTGGCGACCTGAGAGAGCTCCTTCGGCAGCTCCAGCACGTTGGCGGCGCCGCCGGTCGGGAACTTGATCGGGTCGGGCAGCACGGTGTCCAGCAGGGTCTGCCCACCGACGCCGAGCTGGACCCGTATCGCGATCGCACCACCCTTGTACTTGGGCACGTCCGGGTCCTTCGAGGCTGCCGCCACCGGCGCCGCCGTGGCCACACCGGCCGCGAGCAGAACCGGGGCGGCGATCATCGCCGCGAGACGTCGCGGTGCTCGAAGACTCATCCGAAAACCTCATGGGTGGGTCGTGCGATCACGGATCGCGGGGGAAGCGGTGCCCGAACCTTATCCGCCGATTACCCCAATTGCGGCGTCGGCTGAGAACAACTCACGGTCGATGTTGAGTCATGTTCCCAACCAGACCGAAACCAGTGTGACTTGTGTGGCGCAAGGGATCTGACGGGACGTCAGGCCGCTCAACCTTCCAGATCGAGGAAGGCTTCCAGGCCCACGGTCAGCCCGGGCGCCCCCGCGGCCAGCCGGCGAATCCCGAGCAGCACCCCGGGCATGAACGAGGACCGGTGCAGGGAGTCGTGACGGATGCTCAACGTCTCCCCCTCGTCGCCGAACAGGACCTCCTGGTGGGCGACCAGACCCCGCAACCGCACCGCATGCACCGGCACCCCGTCGGCGTCCGCGCCGCGCGCGCCGGGCAGCCCGGTTCGGGTGGCATCCGGCATGGCCCCCAGGCCGGCTGCGCTCCGGCTCGCGGCGATGATTTCCGCGGTGCGCCGGGCGGTGCCACTGGGCGCGTCGACCTTGTTCGGGTGGTGAAGTTCGACGATCTCGACGGATTCGAAGAACCGCGCCGCCTGCGCCGCGAAACGCATCATCAACACCGCGCCGATGCCGAAATTCGGCGCGATCAGCGCGCCGACCTCAGGTTTTGCAGCCAGCCAGGTGCGCAGTTGGGCCAGCCGCTCCTCGTCGAAACCGGTGGTGCCGACCACCGCGGAGATGCCGTGGGAGATCAGGTACTCGAGGTTGCCCATAACGACGCCGGGGTGGGTGAAATCGACGGCCACCTGCGCGCCGTTCTCCGCCAACGTCTCGATCCGGTCGTCCTGGTCGACCCGGGCCACCAGTGTCATGTCCTCGGCGCCCTCGACCGCCCGGCAGGTCTCCTCGCCCATCCGCCCGGCCGAGCCCAACACGCCAACCTTGATCGTCACGGCTCCCATCCTGTCGAACCTCATCTGCGTCCGGCGGTTCGGGGCATCAGCGGCCCTTGATAGCCCGAAACCCCGGACGGAGTTGGCGGATTCAGGCGGCGGGGGCGGCGAAGTCGCGGTCGGGGCCGAACGGGCCCACCACGGCCAGCGTTTGCGGGGCGGCCAGGAGGTCCGCGGCCACTGCGCGCACGTCGTCCAGGCTGACCGCATCGATGCGCCGGAGCACCTCGTCGATGGACAGCAGTTCGCCGTAGGCCAGCTCGGATTTGCCCAGCCGCGTCATCCGCTGGCCGGTGTCCTCCAGGCCCAGCACGTAGCCGCCCTTGAGCGAGCCGATGCCGCGGCGCAACTCCTCCGCGGTGATGCCGTCCGCGGCTGCCCGTGCCAACTCGGTCCGGCACACATCGAGCACCTCGTCAACCTTCGCCGGCAGGCAACCCGCGTAGACGCCGAACATGCCGAGTTCGGCGTAGTGCGCGGCGAAGCTGTACACCGAATAGGCCAGACCGCGCTTCTCCCGCACCTCCTGGAACAGCCGCGAGCTCATTCCGCCGCCCAGTGCGCTGTTCAGCACGCCGAGCGCGAACCGGCGGTCGTCGGTGCGGGCCATGCCGGGCACGCCGAGCACCAGGTTGGCCTGCTCGGTGGGTCGCTCGATCACCCGCACCGCGGCGCGGCCGGGCAACCGCTGTGCACCGTGGCGCGGGGCGGCGGGCACGGTGTCGGCCGGGCCGAGCGCGTCCGCAGCGCGGAAGGCCGCGGAGACCGCGCGCACCACCGCACGGTGCGTCAGATTCCCGGCCGCGGCGACCACGATGTTCGGGGCCACGTACCGCCGTCGGTACCACCCGTTGATCGAGGTGCGGGTCAGCGCGTTGATGGAGGCGACGGTGCCCAGGATCGGGCGGCCCAATGGGCTGTCCCCGAACAGCTCCCCGGCGAAGGCCTCCTGCACCGCGTCGGCCGGGTCGTCCTCGTTCATCGCGATCTCCTCGAGGATCACCCCGCGCTCGCCGTCCACGTCGGCGCGGGCAATGAGCGAGGAGGTGACCATGTCGGCGATCACGTCGATGGCCAGGGGCAGGTCGCGGTCCAGCACCCGGGCGTAGTAGCAGGTGTACTCCTTGCTGGTGAACGCGTTCATCTCCCCGCCCACCGCATCCAGCGCGGAGGAGATGGTTAACGCGTCGCGGCGGGCGGTGCCCTTGAACAGCAAATGCTCGAGGTAGTGGGTGGCCCCGGCCAGCCGCGGCGTCTCGTCGCGCGAGCCCACCCCGACCCAGATGCCGAAGGTGGCCGAACGCACCGAGGGCATTTCCTCGGTGATGATGCGCAACCCGCCGGGCAGCACGGTGCGGCGCACCGCGCCGCCGTCCGCGCCGGGCGCCAGCAGCGTCCGGGTGGTGCCCGGACGCTGCTGCCCCAGATCGACGCTCGTCACTCGGCCGGGGCGTCCGCGGCGTCGCCGCCAGACTCCTCGCCCTCGATGACCGGGATCAGTGAGAGCTTGCCGCGTTGGTCGATCTCGGCGATCTCGACGAGCACCTTGGCCCCGACGGCCAGCACGTCCTCGACGTTGTCCACCCGCTTGCCGCCGGACAGCTTGCGCAACTGCGAGATGTGCAGCAGCCCGTCGCGACCCGGCACCAGGGAGACGAACGCACCGAACGTGGTGGTCTTGACCACCGTGCCCAGGTACCGCTCGCCGACCTCCGGCATGGTCGGGTTGGCGATCGCATTGATCGTGTTGCGCGCCGCCTCCGCCGCCGGACCGTTGGTCGCACCGACGTAGATGGTGCCGTCGTCCTCAATGGAGATTTCGGCGCCGGTGTCCGCCTGGATCTGGTTGATGATCTTGCCCTTCGGGCCGATCACCTCGCCGATCTTGTCCACCGGGATCTTGATGGTGATGATGCGCGGCGCGTATTCGCTCATCTCATCCGGACCGTCGATGGCCTCTTGCATGACCCCCAGGATGTGTAACCGGGCCTCCCGGGCCTGGGTCAGCGCACCGGCCAGCACCGAGGCGGGGATCCCGTCCAGCTTGGTGTCCAGCTGTAGGGCGGTGACGAAGTCCTTGGTGCCGGCCACCTTGAAGTCCATGTCGCCGAAGGCGTCCTCGGCGCCGAGGATGTCGGTGAGGGTGACGTACTCCCCGCCCTCGGAAACCAGACCCATCGCGATGCCCGCCACCGGTGCCTTGAGCGGGCAACCGGCGTTGAGCAGCGACAGCGTGGACGCGCACACCGAACCCATCGACGTCGAGCCGTTGGAACTCAGCGCCTCGGAGACCTGACGGATCGCGTACGGGAACTCCTCGCGCTTGGGCAGCACGGGCAGGATCGCCCGCTCGGCCAGCGCGCCGTGCCCGATCTCCCGGCGCTTGGGCGAACCCACGCGGCCGGTCTCCCCGGTGGAGTACGGCGGGAAGTTGTAGTTGTGCATGTAGCGCTTGGTTTTCTCCGGGTTGAGCGTGTCGATCATCTGCTCCATGCGCAGCATGTTCAGCGTGGTGACGCCCAGGATCTGGGTCTCGCCGCGCTCGAACAGCGCCGAGCCGTGCACCCGCGGGATGACCTCGACCTCGGCCTGCAGCTGGCGGATGTCGCGCAGCCCACGACCGTCGATGCGCACCTTGTCCTTGACGATCCGGGCCCGGACGGTTTTCTTGGTGACCGAGCGGAACGCGGCGGACAGCTCCTTCTCCCGGCCCTCGAACTGGGCGGAGAGCTTGGCGATGGTGTCCGCCTTCACCCGGTCCAGTTCGGTCTCGCGCTCCTGCTTGCCGGCGATCGCCATCGCGATGGCCAGCTGTCCGCTGGCCTCGGCAGTGACGGCCTCGAGCACGTCGTCCTGGTAATCCAGGAAGATCGGGAACTCGGCGGTGGGCTTGGCGGCCTTATCGGCCACCTCACGCTGCGCCGCGCACAGGGTGGCGATGAACGGCTTGGCCGCCTCGAGGCCCTGGGCCACCACCTCCTCGGTGGGAGCGGTGGCGCCACCGGCGATCAGCTCGATGGTCTCGGTGGTGGCCTCGGCCTCCACCATCATGATCGCGACGTCACCGTCCTCCAGCACCCGACCGGCGACGACCATGTCGAACACCGCGCGCGCCAATTCGGAGTGCCGCGGGAAGGCGACCCATTGGTCGTCGATCAGCGCCACCCGGACGCCGCCGATCGGCCCGGAGAACGGGATGCCGGACAGCTGGGTGGACATCGACGCGCCGTTGATCGCGACCACGTCGTAGAGGTCGTCGGGGTCCAGCGCGAACACGGTCTCCACGATCTGGATCTCGTTGCGCAGGCCCTTGGCGAAGGTCGGGCGCAGTGGCCGGTCGATAAGTCGGCAGGTCAGGATGGCGTCCTCGGACGGACGGCCCTCCCGACGGAAGAACGAGCCGGGGATGCGCCCGGCGGCGTACATCCGCTCCTCGACATCCACGGTGAGCGGGAAGAAATCCAAGCCCTCGCGGGGGGACTTGGCGACCGTGGTGGCGGACAGAATCATCGTCTGCCCGTCCAGGTAGACCGCGGCGGAACCGGCGGCCTGCTGGGCCAACTTGCCGGTCTCGAAGCGGACGGTGCGGGTGCCGAACGAACCGTTGTCGATCCGGGCTTCGGCGAATGTGATCTCGGGACCCTCCATGGGCGCCCCTCCTTTGTGTTGAGGAGGCGGCCGGGTGCGCGCGACGTTCTCGACCGGTCTTCGATCGAGGCACACGGACTGCGTTTCCGCCCGGGTGCCACTACCGAGGACCGGCAGCGGGATCGCCCCGCGGTGCCGACCGCTCCTGCGGTTGACGCAGTGCTTTTCGGTGTGTGGCCGGGCGTGCTAGCGGCGCAGACCGAGGCGCTCGATCAGCGAGCGGTAGCGCGCGATGTCGGTTCGGGCCAGGTACTGCAGCAGACGCCGGCGACGACCGACCAGCAGCAGCAGGCCGCGGCGGCTGTGGTGGTCGTGCTTGTGCTTCTTCAGGTGTTCGGTGAGGTCGGAGATGCGCTTGGTCAGCAGCGCAACCTGGGCCTCCGGGGAGCCGGTGTCGTTTTCGGACAGGGCGTAGTCGGTCAGGATCGTCTTCTTTTGTGCACTGTCGAGCGGCATGACGGTGACACCAACTCCTTCACAGGATCGTTGCGCGGTGCGCCGGGGCAGGTCCACCCGGGCTCTCTGTCTCCGCGGCCGATTGCACGGCAGCGCTCAGGCTATCAGCGCGTCGGCAGCGTGCCGCCGGCGAGGCACCTTGATGGATCCGCGGTTAATGCCGGACGAAGCCCGGGCATTGCCTGGCAAATTACCCCCAAATGGGGGGTGATAAAGGTCATTAACCGGGCAGAAAGCCGGCGGCCAGAGTGACGCCCCGCCCACGAAGGCCAGAGGGCCCCCTTTCCCCACTTTGTCCGTTCTCTGACCTAGGAGTCCCCATGCACCTCCAGAACATCCTCTTCAACCTCGGCGCCAACCTCACCACCATCACTGGCCAGGTCACCGGCAGCCTGAACAACCTCGTCAACATGCTCTTCGGCTAATCCCAGGGGAGACCGGCCTCCGCGTCCGTGCCACAACCGGACGCGGGGGCCAGGGTCAGGCGGCGCCGCGGGCCAACGCCCGTTGCGCCGCCGCCACGTCCTCGTTCATCTGCGCCACCAGCGCCTCCACGCTGTCGAAGGCCTCCATGCCGCGCAGCCGGGCCACGAATGACACCGTGACCTGTTGGTCGTACAGCTCCAAATCGTCGCGACCGATCACATAGGCCTCCACCCGCCGGCTGAGGTGTTCGGCAAACGTGGGGTTGGTGCCGATGGAGATGGCCGCCGGCATCGGCACACCATCAGCGGCGGTCAACCAGCCCGCGTAGACACCGTCCGCGGGCACCGCCACCTCCGGCGGGCAGGCCAGATTCGCCGTCGGGAAGCCCAGCTCCCGGCCGCGCCGCTCGCCGCTCATCACCGCGCCCGTCACGGTGTGCGGCCGACCCAGGATCTCTGCGGCGCCGGCCACATCGCCCTCGGCGATCAGCTCCCGGACCCGGCTGGAGGACAGCCGGGCCACGCTGTCGGACTGCACGTCGACCGCATCCACCTCGAAGCCCAGCAGTCGACCCATGGCCCGCAGGTTCGGCACGTCCCCGGTGGCGTTGGCGCCGAAGTGGAAGTCCTCCCCCACCACGACCACCGAGGCGCGCAGCGTGTCCACCAACACATACTGCGCAAAGTCCCTGGCGGGTACCGCGGCGATCTCGCGGTTGAACGGGATGATCACCACGGCCTCGACGCCGGCCTCGCCGAGCAGCCGAATGCGTTCCGGCATCGGGGTGATCAGCTTCGGCGCCCGGTCCGGCCGCAGCACCGCCGTTGGGTGCGGGTCGAAAGTGAGCACCACCGGCGTCTGTCCGCGCTCCCGGGCGTGGATCATCAGCCGCGTCAGCAGCATCGCGTGCCCACGGTGCACGCCGTCGAAGTTGCCCGAGGCGACCACGCAGGGTCCGAACGTGGACGGCACGTTCTGCAGCCGCCAGACCTGCACTCCGCCTCCTGTGGCTCGCCCGGTCATCGTACGGGGGCGGGATTGGGCCCCCGGT
>DASXPS010000126.1 GCA_036493475.1 Sporichthyaceae bacterium
CGAAGAACTGCGGGTCTGGGTGGACCTGACCAAGCAGGCCCACTCCGAGGGCATGGACCTCGACCACGCCGTTGCGATGGTCCGGGACAAGACCCGAGATCGGTACACCGTGCCCCCCGAAGACGACCTCACAGCCCAGACGCTCGAGCTGCTCATTAGGGCTTCCACGAACGTCTCGGGCATCATGCACTGGCTGGAGGACACCGACCGCGCCTGAAGGCTCGCCTCCCGTGCGCGCCACAGGTCGGTCCGTGAAGGCTGGCCGGGTGGGTTGGTCTCCGTGCGAGTGGTGACCTTTCGGCATCTCGTCGACCTGGCGTGGCCCGATCACGCCGTGTTGCGGGGACAACCTGCGCCGGTACCGCCGCCTGCGCTGTCAGGCTTGCCCCTGTGGCGCGATGTGATAGCCCCTGTGGAGGTCGATGAGGTGCCGAAGGTGGTCTACCACGGACCGCTGGGTTCCTGGCTATCGCGGCCATCTCGGAGACCGGCCTGTCCGGCGAGGACATCCTCGTGGTTGATGCCTGTGCATTCGGGGTGCAGGTTGCCGGCTTCGTCGCAGCCTGGCGCGACCGGGGACCGGCCGGCAGGCCGCACGCCCCGGGTGCGCCTCGGGCTGCGACATGGGTTCGGCCGGCAGCGGCGCCGCTAGGCGCCGCCTTGAACAAGAGAAGAAACTCTGAACCCCGGCGTCGCAGACATGTTGTCCGAGTTCGTTTGATGGGTGACACGCCGGCTTCAGATGATGGGTAACGCTCCCGTCCCGGGTCTGCTTCACGCGATCACTGCCGCGTGGGAGGGGCTCGGGCTGATGCTCGTGGAGTTGAGCGTTGTGGAGCAGCGTTATCACGCCGTCATGGAGGTGTTGTCCGCCGGAGTTCCGGTGGTGGAGGTGGCCGAGCGGTACGGGGTCTCGCGCAAGACCGTGCACGCGTGGATTCGCCGCTACCGCGTCGAGGGCTTGGCTGGGCTGATCGACAAGTCGCACCGTCCGCATCGTCACCCCTGGCAGATCGCGGCGGAGAGCGAAGCGCTGATCTGCGAGATGCGCCGCAACCATGCCCGCTGGGGCCCGCGCCGCCTGGGTCACGAGTTGGCCAGGGTTGGGGTATCGCCGGTGCCGTCGCGGTCATCGATCTATCGCATCCTGGTGCGCCACCAGCTCATTTCCCCGGTGACCCGTAAACGGGCACGCTCGGACTACCGCCGCTGGGAACGCCCGGCCTCGATGCAGCTGTGGCAGATCGACATCATGGGCTCGGTATTCCTCACCGATCCCGCCGCCTCGGGTGGGGTGCGGGAGGTCAAGCTGGTCTCTGGCATCGATGACCATTCCCGCTACGCGGTGATCGCCACCGTGGTGCCCCGGGCGACCTCCCGCGCGGTCTGCGCCGCCTTCCTCGACGCGCTGCACCGCTTCGGAGTCCCCGAGCAGGTCTTGACGGACAACGGCATCCAATTCACCGGCAAATATGTGCGGCCACGCGCGGGTGAGGTGCTGTTCGACCAAATCTGCCGGCATAACGGCATCGACCATCTGCTGACCAAAATCCGGTCACCGACCACCACCGGGAAGATCGAGCGCTGGCATCAGAGCATCCAGACCGAGCTACTGGATGAGCACGGCCCCTTCGCCGACCTGCCCGCCGCCCAACTCGCGGTCGATGAGTGGGTGCACCAGTACAACCACAGCCGCCCACACCAGGCCCGGGACATGGACCCACCCGCCGCGCACTTCCACCCCGTTGCACCCCAGCGGCGAGCGGTGCTGCCCCTGTGGACCCCGCCCGAGCTGGCCAGCATCGATGGCGTGCCTGGCCTCGATGACCCGCCGTCCGAGCGGGCCGCGGAACCCGAGCCGGTGCGACTGGCCCCGGCCGTGAGCACGGTGGCGCCGGACCCGCTGGACGCCGTCGAGATCGACCGGGTTGTGCCGGCCAGCGGAAACCTCGGCGTCTGCGGTCAACAGTTCTGGCTGGGCACCCACCGCGCCGGACACACCATCACGTTGTGGATCGACACCACCACCGTGCACCTGTCGGTCGGCGGAATGCACCTGAAGACCCTGCCCTCGCGGATGACCACCACTCACCTGGCCCGGCTGCGCATCGAGGGCGCCCGACCGGCCGCACCGTCACCGATAGACCCGGCCTGGACCGGCGGGCCAATCGAGATCAGCCGCACCGTGAACGCCTGCGGCAACGTCACCGTGGCCGGTCAGTACGTGTCCGTCGGCGCCCAACACGCCGGCCGCCGGGTGATCCTGCGCCTCGACGGCGACCTCGCCCAGGTCATCGTCGACGGAACGCTCACCCGCACCACCGCGCTGAGCATCACAACCGCCCAACGCAACCGCCTGCGCGACGCCCGAGCAGCCCGCCCCAGACCCCAACCCGATCACCAACCAGCCCGCACCCAGCGGAAAGTGTCCGCGCGAGGAACGACCATGGTCATCGGCCAGAAAGTCCGCGTCGGGCTCCCACACGCCGGAAAGATCGTCACCATCGAGATCGGCGAGAGCGTCCTGGACATCTACGACGAACCTGGAAACACCCTGATCACCCAAACCCCTCGGACCAGCACCCAACACCTGGCCCGGTTCAAGGCCTACGGTGTCAACCGCACCCGCACAACTGGCTAGGGACCGCAACCCCTCAACTGAAGCCAAACCGGAACCGATCATCTGAACCAAGACAGCGCTGTACGGCGCT
>DASXPS010000127.1 GCA_036493475.1 Sporichthyaceae bacterium
CACGTCGAGTTCTGTCGTGGTTTCCGCGGCGTGTCGCTGGCCGTGATCGACTGGCCAGCGGTGTGGGCGGCACTGGAGGACGGGCATTTGCCGTGTTCGAGCGGTGAATGCCAGGTGCTGCGGGTCGCGGCGAGCATCGCCAGGGCGTCCCGATCGATCTGCGTGACGCGGTGAGCAGCCTGGACGCGGTTAACGCCGGTGCGGTGGCTCGTGCGCTGCTGGTCGCGGGCGGGCACCACGAGGCGGCCGCCGCGCTGGCAGGGGTGGTGTCGCGATGACCACGGTGACGATCACGCGGCGCCGGGACCCGATGGAAGGCGAGCGAGTATCGGTGCTGCGCCGGTGGCGCCGCAAGCACGGTGGGATGGACCTGCTGGTGGTGTTGCCAGGCGGCCGCAAGCGGCTGATCCCGCGGGCGTGGACCGACGCCGTACCCGATGCGGACACCAACATCGAGCAGGACGACGCGGCCGCGACCTTGGGCGCGGTCGAGGATCTGTCGGACGCCGTGTTGCTGGTGGCGGCGCTGAGCAAGCGCGCTCGTGGGGAACAGGCTGCATCGCAGTCGACTTGCGAGGAGGACCATGATGCCGCCTGCCCAGCTCAGTCTGCTCCCGACCGAGTTTCCGACGCCACCGCAAGTGGTGCTGGCCGAGTTGCCCGACGCCGGCGTGACCGAGGCGATCACGTTGCTGGCGCACCTGATCGCGAAGGCGGCGGCCGAGGGCGAGGTGGGCGATGATGAGTGAGCACGCCAAGGTGACCGCGTCCCACCGCTCCCGCGCCGCGGTCGTCTACGTTCGCCAATCCACGCTCGCGCAGTTGGAGCGCAACGCCGAGTCCACGGCCCGCCAGTACGACCTGGTCGAGCATGCCGTGACGCTGGGCTGGTCCCGCGAGCAGGTCCGCATCGTCGACGCCGACCTCGGCATCTCGGGATCGGTCACAGGCCGGCGAGATGGGTTCGAAGCGCTGGTCGCCGACGTGGCGTTGGGCCAGATCGGGATCATCCTGGCGTTGGAGGTCTCCCGGCTGGCCCGCGACAACGCCGCCTGGTACCGGTTGCTGGACTTGGCCGGGACGTGCGACGCGCTGGTCGCCGATGCCGACGGCGTCTACCACCCCGGGTTGTTCAATGACAGGTTGCTGCTCGGGATGAAAGGGATGCTCAGCGAAGCTGAACTGCATGTGCTGCGGGCCCGCCTGACCGGTGGGATCCGCAACAAGGCCTCCCGTGGTGAGTTGCGCACCGGGCTGCCGGTCGGCCTGGTCTGGGGAGAAGCCGCCGGACAGATCCGGCTGCACCCCGACGAGGCGGTCACCGGCGTCATCGCCGCGGTGTTCGACCAGTTCGTCATCTCCGGGTCGGTGCGGGCGACCTGGCTGTGGCTGCGGGACAACCATCTGCGCTGGCCGCTGCAGCCGGTCGGCTATCGCCGCGACCGGCTCCCGGAGATCACCTGGGTGGAGCCCACCTACCACGCGGTGCACACCACACTGACCCATCCGGCCTATGCCGGCGCCTATGTCTTCGGGCGGACACGCCAGGAGCGCTACGTCGCCGACGACGGCCAGCTGCGGGTGCGCGGCCGTAAGCTGCCGCAAGACGAGTGGGAGGTACTGATCACCGAGCATCATCGCGGGTTCATCGACTGGGACACCTACCAGGCCAACCAGCAGCGCATCGGCGGCAACATCCGGCCCGCGCGGCACCAGCCCGGCACCGGCGCGGTTCGGGGAGGCGCCGCGCTGCTGCAGGGCTTGGCCACCTGCGGCGAGTGCGGCCGCAAACTCGCCGTGTTCTACCGCGGCCCGACTATGTCCACCCCTGGCTACTACTGCAACGGCACCGGCGAACTGGTTGACGGCAAGGGAGTCCGGCACCTCAACGTCGGCGGGCAGGCCATCGACGCCGCCGTCGCCGAGACGTTCCTCGCCGCGCTGACCCCCGCAGCCGTGCAGGCCTGCCTGGTCGCCGCCGAGCATCTCGAGGCCGGCCACGACGCCGCCCTCGAGCAGCACCGCCGCCAGGTCGAACAAGCCCGCTACACCGCGCTCAAAGCCGAACGCCGCTACCGCGCGGTCGACCCGGAAAACCGGCTCGTCGCCCGCGGCCTGGAAACGGAGTGGAACACCGCGCTCAAGGCCGTGGCCGACGCCGAGGGCGAACTCGCCCGCCGCGAGACCACACGCCCGAAAACCCTGACACCACATGAAAAACAGGCAATCCTGGAACTCGGTGACGACCTTGGCAGCGTGTGGTCGGCGCCGACCACCACCGACAAGGACCGCAAACAACTACTGCGCACCCTGCTCGACGAAGTACAGATCACCGTGCGCCGCGACGACCCCGAACCGCACGCCGACCTGCTGCTGCGGTTCACAGGCGGCGTGCTCAGCGAGCTCACCGTGCCGCTGCGGCGCCCGCAGCCGGCCATCCGCACCGCCGAGGACACCATCGCCCTGCTCGGCCGCCTCGCCGGGCACTACCCCGACGCCAAGATCGCCGGGATCCTCAACCGGCAAAGACGCCGCACCGCGCGGGGATTGTCGTTCACCGCCAATAGGGTGCAATCACTGCGACACCACCACAAGATCCCCTGCTACCAACCCAGCGACACCACGCACGAGCCGGAAGGAGCCCTGCTCAACGTGTCCGCCGCCGCCAAACAGCTCGGGATCGCCCCCTCCACCCTGCTGCGCTGGCTGGACGACGGCTTCGTCGCCGGCGAACAAATCACCCCCGGCGCCCCATGGCGGATCCGGCTCAGCGACGAGCTACGCCGCATGGTCACCGACGACGCCCCCGACGGCTGGCTCGCCCTGCACCACGCCAGCCGCGCCCTCGGCGTCTCCCGCCAGACCGTTTTGCAGAAGGTCAAGCGCGGAGAACTCCAAGCGGTCCTCACCCGCACCGGGCGCCGAAAAGGCCTGCGTATCCATATCCCAACCCCACAAGACGCCCTGTTCGACACCCCAACAATCAGCGAAAGAGCAGTATGACTATGCATCCAACGCCGCGGCCAGGTCTGCGTCGAGCGCCCACACCCGTTTGGCCCGGGGGCCTTTGCACGTGGTGTAGATCGCGCCGATCGCGTCCTGGCAGCTGCGGCCCGGCCGAAAACCATACGATCTCGGCTCGAACCGGGCCTCCCATTCGGGCTCCAACGCGTTACGCACCCGCGCCTGGTGGCACCGATCCATGATCACGGGAATCCCGAGCGGGCGCAGCTTCGCACGGTTTGCTGCCTTCGGTATGTACACGCGCTTGACCGCGGGAGGCCGCCAGGTCGTGATCGTGGAGTGCACACGCACCGCCACGTCCGCCCGGGCCTGGGAGGTCAGCGCGACCTCCCCGTCGATCCCCGCGGTTTTGCGCCCAGCATTGCGCTGCGTCACCTGCCGCACGCTGACCAGCGTGTTCGACCGGGAACGCAACAACAGCCTCTGTAGGCTCCTGACCCTGGGCCAGTCGCCTTCCTGCGTCGCCTTGAAGATCCGCTGCCGTAGTCGCCGTACCTCCCGTTCGCAGCCCGACCAATCGACCCAGTCCCAGTCGACCGCGTCGAGGCCCGGCTCCGGCCGAGGGTCCTCCGGTCCGTTCACCACAAGTGGCGCCTAACTTGTCCTTCGGTTCCGGCTGTTCTGGCTGATCGTCTTCAAAGGCTCACCTGCCCACGTGGGCGCGCTTTCGCGCCCGGACGGGTTCCCGCCCGGTATCCGGCCAGTTATGCGAGACCACCAGTGGAGGGCTGGTCGACCTCTTCTCGGTTTCCTGTCGCCTTTCGGCTGCCGGCATTGGCTTTTTGGGCATCCTGTCCCGCCAGTGGAGTTGGTCCATCGTTACCTCCGGCTTACCGCCACCCTTCACGGCGTGGCGGACCCCGACGGGGTTTCCGTGTTCCGCACGCATGAGACACGGCTGGGATTGGGTGCCCCCTGTACCCCGGGGACGGTGGTGTCCACACGGCCGCGCACAATCCTTGGCCGCCACCCGCCGCCTCACAACGGCCGACCCCTATCATCCCGGTCCCGCAAACCGTCCCAGGATGTGCAATTAACGAGGCATCAGCGAGGGTTCACTGGTATTCACCCCACGCCCAGCCTTCCCCTCGCCTGTGGCCCCCGGACGGAACGGGGCCCCTTGGGCTTTCCCGTGAGCTTCGCACCCGACCGCTACTGGCCGCAGCAATCACGCACGTCACGGTGGGGACAGGTCTCGGACACTGACCCGGACTACGTCTTCAGCATCGGCTGAACCTCCAACCTGACGTACTCACTCATCGCGTGCGACCTCGCGTCGCAATTGTGGTACTGCTTGATCTT
>DASXPS010000128.1 GCA_036493475.1 Sporichthyaceae bacterium
AACAGACAGGCGATTCTTCGCAGATGCGCGCAGCGCTCAGCAGCACCGCGAGCCAGCCCGCGCCGTCTCTACCGGCTGGCTCGACTCGCTGGGGCGGTAACACCAGCCACCGGGATTATGCGGACGAAAACACCACCGACACGGCCCTCACCAAGGCAAAACGACCCGGCAGGGCGCATAACCCCGCCGTCCACCTAATGGCGCTTATGGGGAATTCCCCATAATCGGCACAGTTTCGCTGTCGCTACTTTGCTGGACTGGTACCGCGACGGCGGCGACGTCGCGGCCCGGCTCCCGCTGCTGTCGACCTACCTCGGCCACGTCGACCCGACCAGCACTTACTGGTATTTGCATGCCGCACCGGAGTTGCTCGCCGAGGCCGCGCAGCGCCTCGACGCGCATCTGGGCCACGACACACAGCTGGGAGGTCGAGCATGACCGCGCTCGCCCCGACCTTGCAGGCGTTCTTCACCGACCGGCTCATCGCACAGCGCCAAGCCAGCCCACACACCATCACCGCCTACCGCAACACCTGGCGGCTGCTGATCGTGTTCACCGGGCAACGCACCGGGAAAGCGCCTGGCCAGCTCGATTTCGCAGACCTCGACGCGCCGCTGATCGCGGCGTTCCTCGACCACCTCGAACACGACCGCGCCAACAGCGCCCGCACCCGCAACGCCCGTCTCGCGGCGATCCACTCCTTGTTCCGGTTCGCCGCGCTGCGTCATCCCGAACACGCCGCGGACATCGCACGGGTCTTGGCGATACCGTCGAAACGAGCCGACCGGGCCCTGGTCACCTACCTCACCGAGCCCGAACTCGACGCACTGCTGGCCAGCCCGGACCGACATACCTGGACCGGTCGCCGCGACCACGCCCTGATCATGCTGGCCGCGCAAACCGGGCTACGGGCCTCGGAGCTGACCTCGCTGACCTGCGCGGATGTGCACTACGGCGCCGGGGCTCACGTCAGCTGCCACGGCAAGGGCCGCAAGGACCGCATCACCCCACTCACCACCGCCACCATCGCGGTCCTGCGGGTCTGGACCACCGAACGCGCCGGCGGCCCGACCGATCCGCTGTTCCCGACCCGCCGCGGCCAGCCACTGTCACTCGACGCGCTCGAACGGCGCGTCGCCCACCACGCCCAGCAAGCCGCCCACACCGGCCCGACACTGATCACGAAGAAGATCACGCCGCATGTGCTGCGTCACTCCGCGGCGATGCGGCTGCTACACGCCGGGGTCGATACCACCGTGATCGCGCTCTGGCTCGGTCACGAATCCGTGCAAACCACCCAGATCTACCTGCACGCCGATCTGACGCTTAAAGAGCAAGCGCTGAACCGGACCACCCCACTGACCAGCGAACCCGGCCGCTACCAGCCACCGGATCAGCTCCTCGCGTTCCTCGAAGCGCTGTGACTATCCCGACCAGACCAGCCCGCGCACCCCCACCCACCAGCACCGACCGGGCCGAGGTCGGGATAATCCGCAAGTCGGGGTAATGCGCCTTATCCCGACATCGGGATAAGGCCCACATCCGCCGCTACTTCATCCGCGCCGGGGACGCCCACCCCGAACTGGCGGACTGGGCAGCCGCCTGGATCGAGCGGATCGCCGCGCTCTACGTGGCGCACACCGCGCTGCGCGCCGCCACACCCGCCAGCCCCGAGCACACCACCGCGGCCACGCAGTTGCGCACCGCGCTGAACACCATCGACGCCGAACGCACCGTCCAAGCCCGCCACCGCGACCTGCAGCACCCGGCCGCCGCGAAGGTGCTGGCCACCCTGGACCGGGAATGGGACGGACTGGCCCGACACCACGAATACCCCGAACTCGACCTGGACAACAACACCTCTGAGCGGGCGCTACGCGGACCGGTCATCGGCCGGAAGAACTACTACGGGTCCGGGTCGGTCATCTCCGCGCAGCTAGCCAGCCGGGTCTTCACCATCACCGCCACCGCAGCCCAGGCCGGGCTCAACCCGCTGGCCTACCTGCGGGCCTACCTCGACGAGTGCGCACGCGCCGGGGGCACCGCCCCCACCGGACCGGCGCTGACCCGGTTCCTGCCCTGGGCGGTCAGCACCCCCGACCGCACCACCTGGACACGCGACCCCAGACCCCAACCCGACACCACCCAACCCGACACCGAGCCCGATCCGCGCGCCGGGCCGGCACCTGAAAGCCCGCCCGACCACGACGGTGGTCCAGACCACGAACGACACCTCAGCCCACCCGACGAGAAACACTCACCCACCCACCGATGACCACCGGCGGGCTCATCAAGCTGCCCGAGCCCTGATTCGACAGTGCCCGGCGGCTGACGGGATCACCGAATGCTTAGAGCGCCGGGATAAACCGGCATGGAGAAGGAGATGAGAGAGCTCTACATCGAAGGGTTAGCGCCCCACGGTGACCCTGAGTCATGCGTTGGCGTCTGTGAGGGCGTCGGCGAAGCGTTGACAGGGGTACGTGCAGGCCGGGCTATTGAGCCGCGAAATCAAGGAGGTCGGGGTGCCGACGTTGTTAAGC
>DASXPS010000129.1 GCA_036493475.1 Sporichthyaceae bacterium
GTGGTCGAGGGCAGCCGGGCCGTCAACGGGGCCGCGGTGGCCATCCACTGCGCCGTGCACGCGCACCGCCCCGACGTGCTCGCCGCCGCGCACGCGCACGGGCCCGCGGGCAAGACGTTCTCCTCGTTGGAGATGACGCTGGAGCCGCTGACCCAGGACGCCTGCGCGTTCTACAACGACATCGGGGTGATGGACGAGTTCACCGGTGTGGTGGTCGACCCCGAGGAGGGGCGCAAGGTCGCCGCGGCGCTCGGCATGAACAAGGCGGTGATTCTGCGTAATCACGGGATGCTGACCGTGGGCACCTCCGTCGATTCCGCCGCGTGGTGGTTCCTGACGCTGGAGCGGTCCGCGGAGTGCCAGCTGACGGCGTATGCGGCCGCGGCGGGGCTGGGCGCGAAGCCGCGGCTGATCGACCCGGAGGTGGCGGAGCTGACCAAGACTCAGATCGGCTACGAGTTTGCCGGGTGGTTCCAGTTCCAGCCGATCTGGGAGCGGATCAGCCGCGACCAGCCCGACATCTTCGACTGAGGCGGCGGCGCCCCTCCCGTCCGCTCATTCATGATCTGGCGGAGCTCTGTCATACGCGGGGCGCCATTTTGAGGGGCGAATACGGCCGAATTTTGACGCCCCGCGTATGACAGTGGGCCGCGCGACACCCACGCCCCGAACTGGGTGGCCGATGTGCACGCGGCGCCGGAACGGAAGACTCTCGCCATGGCCGACGCCGAGGACGTGCGCCGCATCGCCGCGGGTCTGCCGCATGCGGTGGAGATCGAGAGCGACGGCTTCGACTTCCGGGTGGGCAACAAGGGCTTCGTGTGGTCGTATCCGGAGCACAGCCCGGGCCGGCGGCGGCGGATCCGGACCGACGTCGCGGTGCTGTATGTCGGTGACGAGGCGGAGAAGCAGGCGCTGCTGCTCGGGGAGCCGGAGCTGTTCTTCACCGCGCCGGGGTATGCCGGGTGGCCGTTGGTGATGCTGCGGTTGGAGAAGGTGGGGGTGCGCCGGCTCAAGGAGCTGATCACGGACGCGTGGCGGATGCGGGCGCCGGCGGGGTTGATGGACTGAGGCGGTGGCGCCGCGTCACTGCCCCTCGCCGCTCCGGGTGAACACCGTCGGGTTTTCCACAGGCGGAGCCACGCGGGCCAAATCTGTCACGGCGTCTGACTAGATAACGCGGCATGACCATCGACCCCACCGCCGCGGCCGAGACCGTGGTGGACACCCTGAACGAGGCCCTCACCGCACCCCGCGACCGGGAGTGCCTCACCTGCTACGTCAACCGCATGCTCGCCGAGTTCGGCTGCAACAGTCAGCTGCGCTGGGCCCTGCGCTGGCGGGACCGCAACGCCCCACGGGCACAGGCCCTGCGCCGTCGGCTGATGGACCGCGGCGGCTTCTGCGACTGCGAGGTGCTGTTCAACGTCTACCCGTGGGCCATGACGGAGGATGCCAAGGATCCCCTGCCGCCCTGCCCTGGCGTGAAGCGACGCGGGTCCACCAACCCGTGCCGCCCGCGGCACGCGCCGAAGCCCGGTGAGTGACGTCGCCGCGGTGACTCCGAAGGCGCCAAAGATCTTCACGCCCGATGTCGAGGACCCGCGGCCGGCTCCGTCCCCGGTGTGAACGCGAACCAGAATGGGTCGCACCCAGCACCGAGGAGAACCACGATGGCCAAGTACCTGCTGCTCAAGCACTACCGCGGCGCGCCCGCCCCGGTGAACAACGTGGCGATGAACGAGTGGACGCCGCAGGAGGTCTCCGACCACATCCAGTTCATGCACGACCTCGCCGCGAAGCTGGAGAAGAACGGGGAGTTCATCGACGGGCAGGCCCTGGCGCCGGAGGGCACCTGGGTCCGCTACGACGGCGAGGGCCGCCCGCCGGTCACCGACGGCCCGTTCGCCGAGACCAAGGACCTCATCGCCGGCTGGATGATCATCGACGTGGACAGCTACGAACGCGCGCTCGCGGTGGCCGGGGAACTGTCCGCCGCGCCCGGCGCGGGCGGCCGACCGATCCACGAGTGGCTCGAGCTGCGACCGTTTATGGGCGCGGCGCCCTGCATCACGGAGTGAGCATGGATGAGGGCCTGCTGCGGCGCCTCACCCCGGAAGTGCTCGCCATCCTCGTCCGCCGCGGCGCGGATTTCGCGGCGGGCGAGGATGCGGTGCAGGACGCGCTGGTCGAGGCGGTGCGGACCTGGCCGGATGACCCGCCGCGGGACCCGAAGGGCTGGCTGGTCACGGTCGCCTGGCGCCGGTTCCTGGACGCGACCCGGTCCGAGGTCGCCCGGCGGCGGCGGGAGGACCTCGTCGAGGAGGAGCCGGCGCCGGGGGCGGTGTCGGCGACGGAGGACACCCTGGCGCTGTACTTCCTGTGCGCACATCCGTCGCTGACGCCGTCCTCCGCGGTCGCCCTCACCCTGCGTGCCGTCGGTGGGCTGACGACCCGTCAGATCGCCGAGGCCTACCTGGTGCCCGAGGCGACGATGGCGCAGCGCATCAGCCGCGCCAAGCGGACGGTGTCGACGGTGCGCCTGGACTCCCCCGGCGACGTGTCCACCGTGCTGCGCACCCTCTACCTGGTGTTCAACGAGGGCTACTCCGGCAACGTCGACCTGGCCGCCGAGGCCATCCGACTTACCCGCCAACTCGCCGCCGCGATCGACCACCCCGAGGTCGCGGGGCTGCTCGCGCTGATGCTGCTGCACCACGCCCGACGCGCCGCCCGTACCGCCGCGGACGGCAGCCTGATCCCGCTCGCCGAGCAGGACCGCGGCCGCTGGGACACGACACTGATCGGCGAGGGCGTGCCGATCCTGCAGGCAGCGCTGGCCCGCGACCGGCTCGGCGAGTTCCAGGCGCAGGCCGCGATCGCCGCCCTGCACGCCGACGCGCCGACCGCCGCGCAGACCGACTGGGTGCAGATCGTCGAGTGGTACGACGAACTGGTGAAGCTGACCGACAGCCCCATCGTCCGGCTCAACCGCGCGGTCGCGCTCGGCGAGGCCGACGGGGCACGCGCCGGGTTGACCGCCCTGGCGGAGCTGGACCCCGAACTCCCCCGCTACGCCGCGGTCGCGGCGTACCTGCACGAGCGCGACGGCGACCCGACAACCGCGGCACAGCTGTATGCCGAGGCCGCGCACCGGGCGACCAGCGAGGCCGAACGCAACCACCTCACCCGGCAGGCCGCGCGGCTCAACGCCGGGGGGTAGCCCGTCGATGCGTCCGCCGATCCGTGAGCTATAGCTCACTCTGCAGCGGACGCCCCGCATTGCTCTGCCCCGAGGCGTCCGCCTATCCGTGAGCTATAGCTCACTGTTCAGCGGACGCCCCGCAGCACCCTGCCCCGGCGCCGGTAGCTCCACCGATCGGCTGATCGCAAAACCCTCCGATCGCCGCGCATCCGCCACCCACCCCGCCACGTCCAAGCAGGGACGAAGCGGACACCCGGGAGCGGCGGACGTGGCCTACGAGCTCGAGCAAGCGACCAGCGCGACGCCCACCCTTGCCGACCGTGTCCTGGCTGCGCTGGGCGCCGCCGCGGGACCGCTCGACGACGACACCCTCGCCCGGCGGCTGCGCGCGCCCTCCCGGCAAAGCGTCAGCCTGGTCTGCCGCACCCTGGAAGCCAGCGGTCGCATCCGCCGGTTCCGGGCGCCGGACGGGTTGCTGGTGAACGCCCTCGTCGCCCAGGCGGAGAGCACCGCAGCGCCGGCCCCGACGCAGCCGCATCGCGATCTGCCCACCGGCCTGCCCCGGACTGCGCCGGCCACCACCCCGCTACTGACGGAGAATCAGATCAAGCGGGCGGTCCGCGAACACCTGATCGCCCGGGGCTACCGGGTGCACGTGGCGTGGGGGCACACCCGCGACGTGGACATCCACGCCGAACGCGACGGCGAGCGTCTGCTGCTGGAGGCCAAGGGCCAGGTGGTGCGCCGGCCGCAGCAGAGCAACGACTTCCTCGGCGCGCTCGGGGAACTTCTGCAACGGATGGACGATCCCGACGCGACCTACGGCCTGGCGCTGCCCGACCAGCCCCAATACCGCGCGCTCGTGCAGCGACTGCCCGAGCTCATCTGGGACCGGCTGAACCTCGTCGTCTACTTCGTCAGCGGGACGGGTGACAACCTGAGTGTGCGCGAGCTGCACCGGACCGAGCCGGGACAGCTGTTCTGACCCTCAGAGATACGCGCCGCTCTCCACCGTCGCCCGCGGCGCACTCACCGTCCGCGTCGTCGTCCCGGCCATCTCATACAGCTCGGCCAGCGTGCACCCGTCGTGCGCCACCGCCGCCCCCGGATCACCCAACCACTCCCGGGCCTGCGCCGCGGTGAACCGCTCGAACTCCAGATGCCCCAGCAGTCGGCCCGGCCGGATCAGCGCCGGGTCCAGCCGCTGCATCGGCGCGTTCGCGGTCAACAGGATGATGTTGTTCAGGCCCTGCCCGAGCAGACCGTCGGCGACGTTGAGCAGCCGACCGACGCCGGACCCGGTGGCCTCCCGCGCGCGGATGAAGTCGTCGGCGTCCTCGCAGATGATCAGCCGCGCCCGCGGGGCCGCGGGGTCGGCGCCGTGGTCCTCCTCGGACATGACCTCGACGAGGTAGGCGGCGTCGCCGAAGAACCGCTCCGGGTCGATCACCAGGTGCGGGTTGCACCAGCTCGACCACGCCCGGGCCAGGGCACGGATCGCCCAGGTCTTGCCGGTGCCGGGCGCGCCGGTCCACAGCAGCAGCCGTCCGGTGCCGGCGACCGAGGGCAGCCCCATCAGTGAATCGAGTTCGCCGCACTGCGGGTAGTTGCGCGCGATGGCGGTCCACTCGGGGACCTCGAGTTCGCGTTGCCAGGACGCGGCGCGCCCGCCGCGTTGGCGCCACAGGGTGAACGGCACGGTGTTGGGCGCGGGCGGGCGTTGGGCCTTCTGGCAGCTGGCGGTCAGGATGCCCTCGGCGTCCTCGGCGGACATGGCCGCGACGAGCACGGTGGTCGATTGGCCGGTCGCGCGGACGCGGACCACGAAACCGGGGCCCTCGGCGACCAGGATGTCCTGATACGCGCCGCGCAGGTTCAGCACGACGCTCGCGTCCTCGGGCAGCATGTCGGCGGCGTCGGCCTTGAACGGCAGGGCCTTCTCCCGCCACTCCGGCAGGTTGCGCATGCGGACCAGCGCCGCGCCGTTGGCCAGGTCGGAGCTCTCCGCGTCGGTGAGGTTGTAGAACATGCCGGCCTCGACGGGCTGGCGGTACGCGGCGTGGTGCTCGGCCACCTCCTCGGAAGTCATACCTCCAGGCTAGGTGGGCGGCGCGATCGGTGTGGGGCAATTAGCGCCCGGCCGGCGCGGGTTTGGCGGGCGGTCGGCAGGTTTGCCGCATGGCCGCCGCCGACGACGTGCGCCGCACCGCGGCCGGTCCGGCCCGGGCGTGGCGGCGTTTCGGCAAGGGCCGACACCCGGCCGGGCTCAACCTCGGCGACTGTCTCGCTTATGCCCTGGCCCGCACCCTGGGTGAGCCGCTGCTGTTCAAGGGCGAGGATTTCGGCCAGACGGATGTTGTCGCCGCGCTGCCCTGAGCCCGCGGGGGCTCCCACCACGACGCGACCTCAAGCTCGAGGTGTTGACCGACCGTTGGACGCATCCTTGGACGCTCACCGGCGAGCGCGACCGGCCGCAGTTCCAGGCCGCCATCATCCGATGGTTCGCCGAGGGCCCGTTCATCGGCGAGGTTTCGGCTTCTACGTGCCGGCATGGTCGTGCTGATGACCCGTCATGTCATCCGGGCCGCCGCCCATCATCCGGAGCATGGCCATCCCGCCGGTGCGCAGGAAGCGCCAGAGCAACGCCATGGCCAGCGTCAGGAACAGCATGTTGAGCACGGTGGTGTAGTTCCACCGCACACCGGCGTCACCGACGGAGGCGTGCCGGGGGCCGGTCGGTACCAGGTGGGCGGCGGAAAAGAGCAGTTCGACGACGTACCCGGCCGCCGCCATCGCGGCGAAGAACGTGACGCCGAGGAACCCCGCCATCCGGCGGCCGTAGTACTTCGCGTAGATGAGCAGCAGCGGAATGATGATCAGGTCGGCGAAGACGAACGCGGTCACGCCGCCGAAGCTGATGCCCCCGTTCCACAGCACGGCGGCCAGCGGCACGTTGCCGATCGAGCACACGAACGTGGCGATCGCGACGAGGGGGCCCACGATCGGGCCCCACAGCTTGGCCGCGGTGGGGTGGTCGGTGAGGAACAGGTGCCGCCAGAAGGAATCGGGAATCCAGGCGCCCGCGCACCCGGCGATGAGCAGACCCAGGGCAACATCACGGATGATCGCCGCCCACTCCATGACGAAGTTGTGACTGACCGAGGTCAGCCCCTCGGCACTGGTCAGGCGGGACCAGAACGAGCCCCGGGCCCGGACGCTCATGTCCATCGCGGCGTGCCCCTCCATCGACCCGGCCCGACCACGCTCGGCCTGCGTACGGGCGGCGTCCAGCATCGACGGCGTGAGCACTCGACGGAACAACAGGGCCACGACCACGATCATCACCGGTCCGCCGACAAACTCCGCGAGGGTGAACCGCCAGCCGATCAGCAGCGCGAGGATGATGCCCAACTCGACGACGAGGTTGGTGGAGGCGAACAGGAACGCGGTGGCGGCGGTGAAATCGGCGCCCTTGCGGAACAACGATCGGGACAGCGCGGCGGCCGCGTAGGAGCACGAACTGGACGCCGCACCCAGGCCCGAGGCCGTGAGCAGGCTGCGCGGCCGGTCATCGGGCAGCAGCCGGGCGATCGTCGACTTACGCACCAGCGACTGCACGACCGCGGACAGCGCGAAGCCGAGGATCAGCGACCAGGTGACCTGCCAGGCCATGGACCCGGCGGTGGTGGCGGCGTGCCGCACCGGAGAAACGAAATTCGCTTCCTCGAACACAACTTCCCTTCCGTTCCAGTGTCGCGGGTCAGACGGTGGCGATGGCGTCGGGATCTGCGGCCCGAATGCGCGCCTTAGTTCGTGCCCGCCCGGGTAACCCCCCTTCATCGCGGTGGACCCGCCCCCGCGCAGCGAGAGGAGCCAACCCATGGCGGAATCAGCGAAAACCGTAGCCACCGGCGAGGACGTGGTCGAGTTCCTGAAGGCACAGCATGAGCGGATCAAGTCCTTGTTCGGCGAGGTGCTGGACAGCAAGGGCGAGGACCGCGAGGAACTTTTCGTTCAATTGCGCCGACTGCTCGCCGTGCACGAGACCGCCGAGGAGGAGATCGTGCATCCGCGGGCGCGGGAACTGCCCGACGGGGAGCAGGTCGTTGCCGCCCGACTCGACGAGGAACACCAGGCCAAGGAAGCGCTGCGCGACCTGGAGAAACTCGATGTCGATTCCGCGGAGTTCGACGAGATGTTCCGCAAGCTCTCCCGGGACGTGCTGGCCCACGCCGAGGCCGAGGAGCAGAAAGAATTCGCGGCGTTGGCCAAGGCCCTGCAGGAGCCCGAACTGAAGCGCATGCGCAATGCCGTCGAGTTCGCCGAGCGGATCGCGCCCACCCGACCGCACCCGGGCGTGGAGTCGGCGGGCGCCAACATGCTCGCCGGACCGTTCGCGATGATGATCGACCGGGCCCGCGACGCAATCCACGGCAAGGGATAACGACCCGTCGAGGATGACCACCCCGGATTCGGCCCCGGGGTGGTCAGTCCGCGCCGCCGCCCGCGACGCCCGTGGTCTGCAGGTCCGTGCGGCCCTCGCCGCGCACCCAGACGGTGCGCTGCGGGAACGGGATCTCCACGTCGTGCGCGTCCAGGGTCTGTTGCGATTGGGTGGCCGGCTCGAGGGATGGGGCGGCGTTTCGTGGGGTGGCTTGCGGTGGTCTGGGAGCATCGGGCGTGGCCCGATCCCTGCCTGAACCACCGGCGGCCCGCGACGCTCTGCTGACAGCCTTCGCGGTGGGGGCCCTGGTCGGGGTGCTCGACGGTGTTCTCGGCGCGGGCCGCAGTGCCCCGCTGATCGGGTGGGACATCGCCGCGATCACCTTCGGGGCCTGGATCTGGATCACCACCTGGCGAATGGACGCCGACGCGACCCGCGCGCATGCCACCCGCGATGACCCCGGGCGCGGCTGGACCGATGTGGCCGTGCTCGGTGCGGCAGTCGCCAGCCTGGCCGCGGTGGGCGCTGTGCTGTTCGGTGCCGGGCATGCGCCGGGCAACCTCAAGTACATCGAGGCGGCCTTCGCGCTGAGCTCGATCTTCCTCTCGTGGGCGCTCATTCACACCGTGTTCATGCTGCGCTATGCGCGGCTGTATTACAGCCTGCCCGGTGGTATCGACTTCAACGAGGACGCGCCGCCGCAGTACAGCGACTTCGCCTATCTCGCGTTCACCATCGGCATGACGTTCCAGGTGTCCGACACCGACATCTCCGACAAGACGATCAGGCGTACCGCGCTGCGCCAGGCCTGGATCTCATTCCCGCTGGGCGCGGTGATCATCGCCGCGGCGATCAACCTGGTCGCGGGCCTCGCCAAGTAACTCTGTACCGGCCCCGGCGGCCCGGCAGCTTCGGTGATGGATGCCACTTGCGGTGGCATCGGATGGCCGGGCGATCATTAGGGCGTGTCGATCGCCGCTGCCCCGCCGGCGCCGGTGGAGCTATCGGCGCTGACCAAGACGTTCGGGGACCGCACGGCGGTCGCCGATGTCTCCTTCCGTCTCGCGGCGGGCTCGGTGACGGGCTTCCTGGGGCCCAACGGGGCGGGCAAGACCACGACGCTGCGGATGATCGGGGGGTTGATCCGACCGACCTCGGGTCGGGTGCGGCTGTTCGGGGAGAGCGCCCGGCGGCCCGCGGCGCGCCGGGCGCTGGGCTACATGCCGGCGGATCCGACGTTCGTGCTCAATTTGACGGGCCGTCAGAACCTGGAGCTGTTGGCGGCGTTGCACGGCAGCGACGCTCCGGATCGGGAGGAGGTCGCGGCGGCACTGTCGCTGCCGCCGGGTGACCTGGACCTGCCGGTCCGGGCGTTCTCCTCGGGCATGCGCCAGAAGTTGGCGATCGTGGCGGCGTTGCAGCACCGCCCGGCGGTGGTGGTGCTGGACGAGCCGGCGAACCGGTTGGATCCGTTGGCGCACCGCGCGTTCTGCGCCGTGGTCCGCTCGGTCGCGGCGTCGGGGCGGACGGTGCTGCTGTCCTCGCACGTGCTCGGCGAGGTCGAGGAGGTCTGCGACTCGGTGGTGCTCATGCACGAGGGTCGGCTGCTGCGGGTCGCCGGGGTGGACGAGCTACGCCAACACGCCTCCCGCGAGGTGACGATGACCTATGCCTTCCCGCCGACGGAGCTGCCGGTGGACGTCACCGGCGCGGTGGTGGACGGGTGCGTGCTCACCGGTCGCATCCCCGCCGGACGTCCCGATGTGCTGCGCACCCTGGCGCGCGAGGCCGGTCTGCTGGACATGACCGTGGTGCCGGCGTCGCTGGAGGACGTCTTCCTGGACCTCTACGGCTCGGGCGACGGATGAGGGCCCTGGTAATTGCCGACCTGCGGGCACGGTTGCGCAGCCTGGTCGGACTCGCCATCGGGTGCCTGGTGGTGTTGCTGCTGTTGACCAGCGCCTACCGGGGGCTGGGCGGCCGGGAGGCCATCACCCGCAACTTCGGCTCCGGGAACTCCGGGAAGCTGATGGCCGCGTTCTCCGGGTCGGAATCGACGAACATCGGGGTGCCGTCGAACTTCATCGGGTTCTGCTTCGCGCACCCGCTGTTCCTGATCCTCGGGATCACCGTGGCCATCTCCACCGGGGTGGCCGCCGTCGCCGCGGACGTGGAGACGGGTCGGGCGGAGTTGCTCTACACCACCCCGGTGTCCCGCACGGCCGTGCTGTTCGCGCGGGTGGCCGGGTGGGCGCTGGCGCAGACGCTGGTGGTCCTCTGCGGTGTCCTCGGTGCGCTGATCGGGACCCGGATGTCCCCGGATCTGTCCGGTGTCCCGGCCGTGGTGCCGCTGCGGCTGGGGGTGCAGTTCGGCACGCTGTCCTTCTTCTTCGCCGGGGTCGCCTTCGCCGCGTCGGCCCGCTCCCGGACCCGCGGCGGCGCGCTGGCCGTGGCGGTCGGCATCGCCGCGGCGTCCTACGTGGCCAACCTGGTCGCGTTGCTGTGCGACCCGTTGCGTTTCCTGCGCCACCTGACCCCGTTCGGCTACTACGACGCCGCCGCGGCCGCCGACCACATCCAATGGCTGCCGGCGGTGGCGCTGATCAGCGCCGGGGTGCTGCTGCTGATCCTCGCGCGCACCTGGGTGGAGACCCGCGACCTCACCTGACGCTGCGCGCGGTGCGCCCCCCGGTTCAGTCCGCGCCGCCGCCCGCCTGCGCCCCCACCGTCTCCAGGTCCGCGCGGCCCTCGCTGCGCACCCACACCGTGCGCTGCGGGAAGGGGATCTCCACACCGTGCGCGTCCATGGTCTTCTTGATGATCTCCCGGGTGGCCCGGGCGACCTTGAATTGCATGCCTGGTTGGGTTTTGACCACCATCCGCATCACCACCGCGTCGGCGGACAGCGCCTGCACCCCCCACACCGCGGGCGGTTCCAGGATGAACTCGCCGACCTCGGGGTGCGCCATCGCCTCCTGTCCGGCGGCGGTCAACAACTCGCGCACCCGCGGAATGTCCTCCCCGTAGGCGATGTCGAGGTCGATCACCGAGCGGGCCCAGCCGTGGCTGCGGTTGCCGACCCGCTTGATCTCACCGTTGGCGACGTACCAGACGGTGCCCTCCACGTCGCGGATGCGCGTCACCCGCAGACCCACCGCCTCCACGATGCCGCGGGCCTCGCCGAGGTCCACGTCGTCGCCGACGCCGTACTGGTCCTCCAGGATCATGAACACCCCGGACAGGAAGTCCTTGACCAGCGCCTGCGAGCCGAAGCCGATGGCCACCCCGATGATGCCCGCGCTGGCGATCAGCGGGCCGATGTTGAGGGTGAGCTCGGACAGGGCCATGAACAACGCGATGGTGAAGACCAGACCGGTGGTGATGGAGCGCAACACCGAGGCGATGGTCGCCGAGCGTTGGGCGCGGCGTTCGGTGGCCAGCACGCTGTCGTCGGGGTTGTGGCCGTGGTGCAGCACCGCGGGCACCGTGCCGTGCGCGGCGCGTTCGCACAGCCGGGTGATGGCCCGGTGCAGCGCGACGCGCACCAGCAGGGCGATGAGGAAGATCAGCAGGATGCGGGCGGGCTTGGCGATCACCCAGTCCGAGGATTCGGACAACCACTTGCTGCCGGTCCACTCGTGGACCTGCTTGCACAGCGAGTCGCGGGCCTGCAGATAACACGGGACGTCGTTCGATGCGAGCAGCGGTGCCGGCGCCGGGGTTGCCATCCCCTACCCCTGCCCCGGTCGGACCGGGGCAACCGCGCCGGGGCGGATAGTGACGGTGTCTCAGCCGGGTCAGGCGTTGCGCCGCAGCAACACGACGACCACGACGATCACGGCCACGATGATGATGATCCTCATTGCCCTCCCCCGACCCGCGGGTGCCCGCCGCAACCACGACGCTACCTGACGGCGCGCCCCGGGGTGTTCGAGAAGGGCGTTCTACTGGGTGGTACTGCGGCGTCTCACTGGTACCGAAGTTTATTCACGGCGGAGCGTGACAAAGTGCGTATTTGCGCCTGCGCCACTCGTGGACCGGAGAGCTCGGACGGCGCATGCATCGCCCACACGTGACACACTGGGGTCTCCGTAGCGTGCCGCGGACATGTCCAGAATATGTGCTTCCCTCGCGCTTACGCGTTCGTTGCAGCAGAAGGAAGCCCACGTGGCGGTTCCAAAAATTATTGATCGACCCTCTCGCATCGCGATCCTGAGCACCTATCCCCCTACTCAATGCGGACTGGCGACGTTCAGCGCCGCGCTGCGCAAGCACCTCGGACCGCAGGTTGATGTGGTCCGCGTGGTTGAGCAGCCGGCGGCCCGGCCCAGCCCCGAGGTGGTGGCGAATCTGGTGAACGGCTCCGCGAGCAGCGCGGTACATGCCGTGCACCGACTCAACAACTACGACGCGGTCATCGTGCAACACGAGTACGGCATCTTCGGTGGTCCCGACGGCGCGGAGATCGCCGAGCTGGTCGACAACCTGCGGGTCCCGACCATCGTGGTGTTGCACACCGTGCTGGAGCAGCCGACCACCCGGCAACGGGAGATCCTGCAGCAGTTGATCAGGTCCGCCGATGCCGTGGTCACCATGACGGCCACCGCACAGCGCCGGGTCATCGACCGCTACGGCGCTGACCCGGCCACTGTCCGGATCATTCCGCACGGCGCGGTCAACCACCACCGCGTCGCGGGCACGCCGGCGTCGGGCGCTCGGCCGCTAGTGCTGACCTGGGGGCTGCTCGGCCCGGGCAAGGGCATCGAGTGGGCGATCGAGGCATTGCCCGGGCTGCGCGATCTGAACCCCCGTTACCTCGTGCTGGGCACCACCCACCCCAGGGTCCTGCAGCTGCAGGGCGAGACCTACCGGCAAGGCCTGTCCCGCCGCGCCCGCGAACTCGAGGTCAGCGACCTGCTCGAACTCGACGACAGCTACCTGCCGGTGACCGACCTGTTCGACGTCGTGGCGAGCGCCGATCTGGTGTTGTTGCCCTACGACTCGCGGGAACAGGTCACCTCCGGGGTGCTGATCGAGGCGGTCGCCGCCGGGCGTCCCGTCGTCTCCACCGCCTTCCCGCATGCCCTGGAACTGCTCTGCGACGGGGCCGGGCTGGTCGTTCCGCAATGCGACCCGGCCGCCCTGGGCGCGGCCGTGCGGCGGGTGTTGACCGAGCCCGATCTGGCACAGAGCATGGCCGCCTGCGCGGCCGAGCGGGCGCCCGCGCTGTTCTGGGACGCGGTGGCCGAGCGGTACTGGGAACTCGTCGATGACCTGTGCGCCGCTGCCCTGGCGCCGATGTCATGACCGTCACCGAGTATCCGCCGCCGTCGTTCGCGCACCTGGTGCGGTTGACCGACGGCGGCGGACTGCACGAACACGCCGAGTGGACCCGACCGCGGGCAGAACACGGCTACTGCCTCGACGACGTGGCCCGGGCCCTGCTGGTGGTCAGCCGGGAAACCGAGCACGGCGCGGTGATCGCGATGTTGCACCGGCACTACCTGCGTTTCGTGCTGGCCGCCCAGGGCCCCGACGGCCGCTTCCGCAATCGCAAGAGCACCGACGGCACCTGGTCCGGTGAGCTGTGCGTGGAGGATTGCTGGGGCCGCGCGGTCTGGGGCCTGGGGGCCGCGGTCGTCGCGGCCACCGCCGCACCGGGCCGGTCCGCACTTGGGCAACGAGAGATTGCCCTGAACGCGTTCGAACGCGCGGCCCGCTGGCGTTCCCCGTGGCCGCGGGCGATGAGCTTTGCCGGGTTGGGGGCCGCCGAACTGCTCACCGTCCACCCGGATCATTCCGGTGCGCGGGCCCTGCTCAGCGACGTGGTGATCAGCCTGCGCCGGCCCGCCTCGGATCCGCGGTGGCCCTGGCCGGAGCCCCGGCTGACCTATGCCAACGCGGTGCTGCCCGAGGTCCTCATCGCCGCCGGCCACGCATTGGGCAACGAGATTGCCCTGGCCGACGGCTTGTTCCTGCTCCGGTGGCTGCTCGAGCGGGAAACCCGCAACGGGCATCTGTCGGTCACCCCGGTCGGCGGCAGCGGCCCGGCGGACAGCCTGAGCCCGCGCTTCGATCAACAACCGATCGAGGTTGCCGCGCTCGCCGACGCCTGCGACCGCGCCTTCGCCGTCACCGCGGATCCGTACTGGGCCGAGGGACTGCACCGGGCCGCGCGCTGGTTTCTCGGGGACAACGACAGCAGCGCGGTGTTGGTCGACCTGGCCAGTGGTGGCGGCCGCGATGGCCTGGTGGCTACCGGGCGCAACGAGAACCAGGGTGCCGAATCCACCATCGCGCTCATTTCGGTCTTGCAGAAGGTCCGCGCGTTGTCGTTGTGCGCCACGTGATCACCCGCAGCGATGTCGAACTGCACGCCGACCCGAGCCGGGTACTCGCCCGGCTGTTCGTGCCGGGCCACGAGTTGCCGACCGAGACCGAATCACGCGCCACCGGGGTGCTGTCCCGAATCCTGACCCTGCCCGAGCCGGCCGTGCGCGCGGCCCTGGAGCACGTGCGCGCGGAGTACCTCGCCAGGCATCGGGACCTGCCCGGAATCCTGCGGGCCAACTACGAACAGATCGCCCACCGCATCCCCGATGGCAGCCCACTGTCCCCGGAGCGCAAAGCCCTGCTGGGCGCGACATTCACCCACGAGTACTCCATCGAGGGCGCTGCCCTGTTCAACCCGAGCATGGTGGCCCACCCGGACCAGAGCAAGCTGCCCGCCGGTGCCGTCCGCTTCGTGATGAGCCTGCGTGCCGTGGGTGAGGGGCACATCTCCTCGATCGAGTTCCGCACCGGCAGTTGGGCGCCGGGGCACCAGCTGCGCATCGACGACCCCGGCCCGCACGTCGAATCGGGGACGATCGCGCGCACGCGGCACGACCGTGACCTGTTCGCCGAACGGCTGCACGAAGAGGGTGCGGACGCGGAGAGCGCGCGGTACCTGGTCAGCCGGCTCGCCGCCGAGTTCGATTTTGCGGAGTTGGAAAACGCCCTGCAGGCGTTGCACGGTCAACAGGTCACCCGACACGGTGCCGCGCACACCCAGGAGATCGCCCGCAGTGTGGTCCGCAACAGCTACCGCGTGGCGTTCGCCGCGGAATCGAGGCTGCCCGAGCGCGTGCTGTGGCCCTACGGTCCGGCCGAGAGCCAGGGGTTGGAGGACGCGCGTTTCGTGCGCTTCGTCGAGGACGACGGGGCCGTGTGTTACCTGGCCCCCTACACCGCCTTCGACGGTCACCACATCGCACCCCAGCTGATCACCACGACCGACTTCCGCGAGTTCGCCGTCAGCCAGTTCGCCGGGCCGGGCGCGAAGAACAAGGGCTTGGCGTTGTTCCCCCGCCGGGTGGGCGGCCGCTACCTCGCGCTGTCCCGCTGGGATCGGGAGAACTGCTCGATCGCCTTCTCCGCCGACGGTCGCCGCTGGGAGAACGGTCCGCAGGTCTACGAACCCTGCGAGTCCTGGGAGCTGATCCAAACCGGCAACTGCGGTTCGCCGCTGGAGACCGAGGCCGGCTGGCTGGTGCTCACCCACGCCGTCGGTCCGATGCGGGAGTACGCCATCGGCGCGTTGTTGCTCGATCTGCACGACCCGACCCGGGTACTGGGACGGCTGCCGGAGCCGCTGCTGCGGGCCCGGGAGAGCGAGCGCGACGGCTACGTCCCCAACGTCGTGTATTCCTGCGGCGGCATGATTCACAACGGCGAATTGCTGTTGCCCTACGGGGTGAGCGACGCCGCGGTGCGATTCGCATTCTTCGACATCGCGGAGTTGCTCGCCCGGCTGACCACCGGCGTTTCGCCGGCGGCAACGCGTGCGAACAAGTCCGCGTAGTCGGCCACCATGCGTTCGGCGGAGAACCGCGTGACGGCCGCGTCCCGGCAGGCGTGCCGGGGCAGCTGCCCGACCTGCGACACCGCGGCGAGCGCGCCGGCGGTGTCGGTCACCAGAAAGCCGGTGCGGCCGTGATCGATCAACTCCGGCATCGAACCGAGGTCGAAGGCGATGACCGGTGTGCCGGTGGCCAGCGACTCCACCACCGACAGACCGAATGGTTCGGCGAAGCTGATCAGGTGCAGCAGCGCCAGGGCACCACCGAGCAGCCGGTCACGCTCGGCCGGCGCCACCGGACCCAGATAGGTGACGTCCGGGCCCAACTGCGGCTGCACCCGCTCGCGGAAGTACTCCTCGTCCTGCACGATCCCCGCGATCAGCAACGGCAACCCGGCCCGCCTGGCGACCTCGATGGCCAGGTGGGTGCCCTTGTGTGGATGGATCCGACCGAGGAAGAGCAGATAGCCGCCCGGCTCGGGCACGAAGGTGAACCGGGCCAGGTCGATGCCGTGATGGATGGTGGCGGCGTAGCCGAGGTCGGGGTGGCGGTCAGCGTCGCTGATCGCGACGTAGTGAGAGGTGGCGTCGTAGGCCCGGAAGACCGGCAGGATGCCGGCGGAGGAGAACCCGTGGATGGTGGTGACCACGGGGGTCGACACCAACCGGCTGTAGGTCAGGGGCAGGAAATCGAACTGGTTGGACATCACGTCGAACTCGCCGGCCCGCTGGAAGGCCGCCGCGATGTGCAGGCCCCCGTAGACCTTGGCGTCCAGCGAGGTGTCCTCCTCGTAGCCGGTCGGCGCTTCGCTGTGCAATGCGGCGGCGGTCAGCGAGTCAGCGGTGGCGAACAACGTGACGTCGTGCCCGAGTGCCACCAGTCCCTCGGTCAGGGTGGACGCGACCTGTTCCCAGGGACCGTAATCGCGCGGCGGGGTGCGGTGCGCCACCGAGGCCAACACGGCGATGCGCAGGGTCCTGGTCACCGGTGACGTCCTCGGTGTGGCAGGGAGAACCCATTGCCGTGGTGATCGACGAGGCAGCCATCGGCGGCAGCGATCGGGTCCAGGCGCTGTTGGCGGCATTGGGTCTGCAGATCATCAACGTCGCCGCCCATCCGGCCACCCTAGCCACGCCGACGGTGGGCATCTTCGGCAACGACCTGGCACCCGTGCCGGGTTGCCACGCCTGGTACGTGGGATCCGGGGCAGCGCCTCGGTGGATGCACTGGACCCTCGGGCGGGGTCCGACCACCACCATCCAGATCCTGCGCATGCTGGGCACGGCGCTGGCGCAGGAGCAGGCCGCGGTGGCCTTCCGGGCCGCGGGTGCCGGACGTCCCACGCCCGCGGGCATCGCGCTGGACCCGGCCCTGCTGCGCGGTGTTGATCGGGCCGTGGCCCCGCTCACCCTCAAAAGCTGCACCCGCACGCCCGCGGACGTCGACCCGGAAAGCCTGCTGCGCAAGGCATTCACGGCGATCGAGGTGTGCTGCGCGCCGAACGGCGCGATTGCCGCCGCGCCGCCGGCCCGACCGGGTGATCCGGACTACTGGTTCTTCTGGCAGCGCGACGGCGCCGCCGCGGCGCTGGCCCTGCACGCGCTGGCCCGCGGCGGACCGCCCGACCTGCGGGCCCGCGCCGCGGCGCTGTGTCAGGGGTACCTGGCCTTCATCGATCGGCTCGGACACGGCGGCGTACCGGCCGCGGCACGGGTCACCATGAGCGGCGCCGCGGTCAGTGGCTACGGCGACCCACAGCAGGACGGGCCCGCCGCGACCGTGTTGGCGGTGCTGACGCTGAACCCCGCCGCCCTGCAGCTGGCCCGCCCGTTCCTGGAACACCTGCTGTTGCCCGGCCCGCGTATCGGGTTCGACCTGTGGGAACTGATCAGGGGACGCAGCTTCCACGCGGCGAACCTGCGCCGCCGGGCGCTGCGGCTGGCCTCCTCGCTCGCGACGGGGGTCGATGAGCAGCTGGCCGAACGCTGCCGGGTCACCGACGAACGGCCCGCCTTCATCGACCCCGCGGGCGGTTGGCGGCACGTACTGGATCCCCAACCCACGTGGTTTCGACAAACCAGCCGCCTGGACGCAAGCATCCTGGGCAGTGCCCTGCTCGCGTTCGACCACAACAACAACATCAACCACCCCCGCCTGGGCGAGACCGCGAAACGCCTGGCCGCGCACTACACGGCGAGATGGCCGGTCAACGTGGCCTGGCGACGGGCCGGTAATCCGGGGTGCGGCATCGGCCGGTTCCCCGAGGACGCCAACGACGGCTTCGGCAGCACCGGGGGCAACCCCTGGCCGATCACCACCCTGTGGATGGCCCAGTACCACTTCCACCGCGGTGAGCGGGACCTGGCCGAGGGCTATCTGCGTTTCGTGGTCACCCACGTCGACGCCGACGCCATCAGTGAGCAGATCGACGCGGTCACCGGCGCCCCACGCGGGGCGCGGGGACTGGCCTGGGCGCACGCCGAACTGGTCATCACCCTGCTCGCCGCCGCCGCTGACGCGCACCCGGGGTTTGCCCAGCCGGCGCGACCGGCATAGCGTCAAGAGCACCGGTGATCCTGACCCAGTCGCTGGCCACGCCCACCGCGGGCGCGCCCACGACCAGCGAAGGAACGCCGATGGCGGCGACAGCGAGATCGGCACCGCATCCGCTTTATCCGTTGCGATTCGAGCCCATCTACCAGTACCGACCCTGGGGTGGCCGGCGCCTGGAAGAGCTGCTGTCCGCGCCCCTGCCCGCCGGACTTGTCGGTGAGGCCTGGCTGCTCAGTGACCGCGAGGACCACCAGAGCCGGGTGGCCGACGGGGCACTGCGCGGCCAGACCATCGCCGAATTGCGGACGCGGTGGCCCACGCAGTTGCTGGGGTCGCTGGCCGCGCGCTTCCCACGCTTCCCGCTGCTGCTGAAGTTTCTGGATGCCCGTCAGGTGCTCTCGGTGCAGGTACATCCCTCGGATCGCCAGGCGGCCGAGGTGGGGCCGGGCGAGTGCGGCAAGACCGAGGCGTGGGTGGTGCTGGAGGCTTCCCCGGACAGTTTCATCTATGCCGGCCTGAAGTCGGGCACTACCGCCGATGACCTGCGTCGGGCCGTGGCGGGCACCACGGTCGGCGATTGCCTCGCCTCGTTCACCCCGCACGTCGGCGATGGGGTGCTGTTGCCGGCCGGCACCGTGCACGCCCTGGGCAGCGGCACCGTGGTGTTCGAGGTTCAGCAGAACAGCGATCTGACGTATCGTCTGTTCGACTGGGACCGCGCCGACCCGGCGACCGGTCAACGCCGGGAACTGCAGGTCGATCGGGCACTTGCCTGTACCGACTTCGCCGCCGGCCCGGTCGTTCCGGTGGTGCCGGTCGGTGAGGATCTGCTGCACTGCGAGCAGTTCGGGGTGCAGCGGTGGAGCGGCCAGACGCGGGTGCGGGTCGGCGCCGAGGACACGGCCCGGGTGGTGGTGTGCCTTTCCGGTGCGGGCCGGCTGGAGTACGACAACCGGGTATTCCCACTGCGCATGGGGGATGTGCTCCTGGTGCCGGCGGTGGTGGGCGCGTGCGAGTTTCAGCCGGACCCCACGGCGATCCTGTTGGAGGTCTCGCTGCCGGAGGTCAGCACCCCATGAAGCAACTGGTGATCTTCGATCTGGACGGCACCCTGGCGGCGAGCAAGTCCGCGCTGGACGAGGAGATGGCCGGGCTGTTGACCGACCTGTTGGGCGTGCTGCGGGTGGCCGTCATCTCCGGCGGGGCGTGGCCCCAGTTCCAGACACAGCTGCTGGCCCGGCTCCCCGATGACCACCGGTTGAAGGGGCTGTGCCTGCTGCCCACCTGCGGCACCAAGTACTACTCCTACGACACCGCCTGGGAGCAGCTGTACTCGGAGGACCTGACCCCGGCGGAGCGGGAGAAGATCGTCGATGCCCTGCACCGCGCCAGTGCCTCGTTGGATCCCCCCGATCGGGTGTGGGGGGAGGTCGTGGAGGACCGCGGCAGTCAGGTGACGTTCTCCGCGCTGGGTCAGCAGGCCCCGTTGGGGGCGAAGGAGCACTGGGACCCGGATTTCGCCAAGCGGATGAAGATGAAAGTGATCCTCGATCAGCTGATTCCGGAGTTCTCGGTGCGGCTGGGCGGCTCGACCTCGGTCGACGTCACCAAGCCCGGCATTGATAAGGCCTTCGGGATCCGCAAGCTTCGCGACGTGCTCGGCGTGCCCATTGCCGAGATGCTGTTCGTTGGGGATGCCCTGTTCCCCGGCGGCAACGACTACCCGGCGCGGCAGGCCGGGGTGGTGTGCATTCAGGTGCGGGATCCCGATGAGACCAAGCGGGTGATCGAGACGCTGCTGGCCTGCTCCGGGGTGGTGCCGGGCGGGTAGGTCAATGAACCGGCGTCGCGGGACGGCCTGCGGGCGTGATTGAGCCAGGGCTGAGAGTTGGCCGGCAATGCGTTTCGAGTGGCCGTCCGGAGCACATATCTTGATCATTGGTGCGACGTCAGGAGATCGACCATGAACGTTTCTGCCCTGCGTGGATTGGCGCTGCCGCTCGCCGTGGCGGCAGCCGTGGTGCTACCGGCGACTGCGGCCTCCGCAGCCCCGGTGCCGACGGTGACGTCGACGCCCGCCGAGAACCCCTACTGCGACCCGCGGTCCGGCTACGGGTGCGAGGCCTACGGCTACCAGCCCGGGTACTACCCGCGCGACCACGACACGTACTACCGACACTGGCACCGCCACCATCACCACCACTGGCGGTACTGAACGGTTCAGCGCACCCGGATGATGGTCTTCCCCCGCCCGCGGGGTGCCTCGGGGCCGAACGCGGCGGCGGCGGCCGCCAGCGGATGGACCGCGCCGATGCGCGGCGCGAGGCGACCGTCGCCCAAGCGGTGCGCGATTTCGGTGAGCTGCGCGCGGTCGGGTTCGACCACGAAGAAGATCCCCCGCCCGTCGGAGGGCAGGATCCGCGGGGGTTCGGTGATGGTGACCAGGGTGCCGCCGGGTCGCACCAGCGCCGCGGATGCGTCCAGCACGTCACCACCGAGGACGTCGAAGACCACGTCGACCTGACGGACGTCGGTGAGTTCTTGGCCCGCCGGGTCAACGAAGGCGCGCAGCCCCGCGACGACCTCCCGGTCGCGCGCGCGACCGGTGCCGATCACCTCGGCCCCGAGTTCCCGGGCGAGTTGGGCCGCCAGGTAACCGACCGCCCCGGCCACCCCGTGGATCAGGATCGTCTGACCGGCTTCCGGCCGCGCGTGCACATGGAGCGCCTGCCAGGCAGTGAGACCGGAGATCGCCGCGGCGACGGCGACCTCGTGCTCGACGTTGGCGGGCAGCGGGGCGAGGTTGCGGGCCTCCACGGCCACGTACTCGGCGAGTGACCCGTTGCGGGACCAATCCGTCAGCCCGAAGACCCGCTGCCCGACGCTCAATCCCGTGGTGCCGTAACCCAATTCGGCCACCACACCGGAGACCTCGTGGCCGGGCACGCTGACGGTCCGGGCAGTGCCGGCTCGGTCGGTCCAGGTGGAGGGCCAGGTCAGCTCGCCCGGCGTCATGCTCGCCGCGCATACCTGGACGACGACCTCGTTGTTGTCCGCGGCCGGATAGGGCAGGTCGGTGAGCGTCAGGCCCTCCGGGCCGGCTTTCTGATCGGTCGCGACAATCGCCCGCACAGTGCGTTCCTTTCTGCAGGTCGGTATTCAGCCCCGCGTTCCCCCTGCTTTGGCAGTTGAAACAAGGCGTGATGCCCGCGGGTTAGACGAGGAAGCGGAACAGCGGACTGGCCGGGTCCACCGGCTGCACCCGCCACGGCGCGGCCGCCATCCGCGCCAACAACGCCGCGGCGTCCTCCGGTCGGGCCAGTTCGATGCCCACCAAGGCCGGACCGGTTTCGCGGTTGTTCCGCTTGATGTACTCGAACAGCGTGATGTCGTCGTCCGGGCCGAGGACCTCGTCGAGGAAGCGGCGCAGCGCGCCGGGCTCCTGCTGGAACTCCACCATGAAGTAGTGCTTACGGCCCTCGTGCAGCATCGCGCGTTCGATGATCTCCGCGTAGCGACTGATGTCGTTGTTCCCACCGGAGATCACGCACACCACCGTGCTGCCCGCTTCGATGCCACCGATGGTGCCGTCGGTCAGCGCCGCGGTGGCCAGGGCGCCGGCCGGCTCGGCGATGATCCCCTCCACGTCATACAGCGACAGCATCTCCGAGCACACCTGACCGGAGGACACCGCGACCAGTTCCGCGCCGGATCCCTGGATCACCGTGAACGGGACGGCACCGGCCCGGCGTAGCGCAGCGCCGTCGACAAAGGTATCCAACTCGGCCAGTTCGACCGGCTCGCCGGCCGCGAGGGCCGCCCCGACGCAGGCCGCGCCGAGCGGCTCGACGCCGACCACCCGAGTCCGCGGGGCGCGCTCCCGTAGCCAGGCGATCGACCCGGCCAGCAGCCCGCCACCACCGACGGGCAACACCAGCGTGTCGAGGTCGCGGCCCAGTTGGCCGGCGAGTTCGCGGGTCACGGTGCCCTGACCGACCACGGTGCGGACGTCGTCGAAGGCGGGCACCAGACTCGCCCCGGTCCGCCGTGCGTCGTCCTCGGCGGCCGCGGCCGCCTCGTCGTAGGTTTCGCCGGTGACGATCACCTCGATGCGGTCCCCACCCAGCGCCGCGATCCGTCGCCGCTTCTGCCAGGGTGTGGTGGCCGGCAGATACACCCGCCCCGGCACTCCCAACGCCGCGCAACTGAACGCGACGCCCTGCGCGTGGTTGCCCGCGCTGGCGGTGACCACGCCCGCGGCGCGGGTGTCCCGGTCCAGCAGGCTGATCAGGTGGTACGCGCCGCGCACCTTGTAGGAGCGGACCACCTGCAGGTCCTCACGCTTGAGCCACACCTCGGCGCCGCTCAGCGCGGAGAGCCGTTCGCTGCGGTGCAGCGGGGTGGGCGGGACGACGCCGGCGATGCGTTGCGCAGCGGCGTCGACCATCTCGGCGGTGACCGTCATTCGTGGACTTCCTCGCAGGCTCGGGGTCGCACGGTAACCCACGCGGGGTGGGGTGCGGCCCGGGGCGAGTCCAGTCTGAAACATGGTCAAGGCGTGTACCGCCCCACGGGCCGGGCAAGCTGCAAGTCCGGGAGTGGCACAAGTACGGCCGCCGACGTCTTTATGTGGAGACGGCCGACGGGCGCACCGTGGGGTGGCTCAACCTGAACACCGGGGCCGTCAAGCTCACCAGCGAGAAGGAACGGCCGCAGTATGAAGCTGCCGTCATCCGGTGGCTCGCTGAGGCTCTCGAGGTTGCGCCACCCGCGCTGCTCGCTGACGTCCCTACGCCCGCTGCCGCTGTTCCCGAACCTCGATCGGGATCTCACCGCTGCGGGCGATGATTGCGCCGGCGCCGGCGATGATGCGCAGATGGATGAAACGGCAATCCGGCCTCAGGCAACCGTCTCGAACTTGCGTACGTTCGGCACACCGGCGGCGCGTTCCGCCGCCAGGCCGGGAGCGGACTGCATCGCCAGCCAGACTCGGGCAGTACCGACGCCGGCCTGCTCCAGCCGAACGGCGAGGCTGGGGCTCACCCGGGCGTGGCCATGCAGCACCCGACTCAGGGTGACACGGGATCGACCTGGGTCGCTCGAACGGGCATGCCCGGTCATCCGAACGGTCGTGCTGACGGCTGAACGTCGCCGCAGAGCGAGGCTTGTCATCGTTCTGGCGGCTAGATGGGTCCGCGGCCTTGCAAGCGAGCAGCTTGGGTTCGATCGCGCATGACCGCTATAGAGGCATTCATTAGCCTTTAGGCAAGGTGATCTGCTTGATCTTCCCACGCATGGTGACTTCAACAACCGGCTGCATGGCGGCCGGGAAACCAGCCGCGTCAGCCTCGTTTAAGGAGTGCTGAAGGTCCAGCATCGTCATGCCCTCGCCTGCTGTCCGTTCCGCCTGAGTGGGAATTGACGGCGATGATTGGGCCGCATTCCCTGGGCGCTTGCCCGACGTTGACCCGACGACCTTCGTGTCGTAGATCCCAGTGCCCGGCAGGCTTACTGTCCGCCGGATCTTCCCGTCGGGCCCTAGGCTCACCCGAGCACTGCGCGTGCCGACGGACGTCGAGACACCTCGGGGACTTAGCGTGAATCGGAAGGGACCGATCTTCTTGCTCTTGCGGAACGTGACCACTGCGCCACTCCTGCGTTCGCCTTGTGCTCCGAGTCGTGCGGATCAGTCGCAGCCCACCCCGTCGCCGTCCCGGTCCAATCCGTAGATGTCCGACCCGGTAACGCGGACCGGCCCGCTGACATACGCCGGACCATCGCCACTGCCGCCAGCGCAGTCCACGTCATAGGCGATCGGCACGCAAGCGCCGCTGTAGTTCGGATCGCAGCTCGGCGCAGGCTTCGGCTTCGGCTTGGGTTTGGGTTTCGCCTTGGGCTTGGGCTTGGGAGCCGGTTCCTTCGTGGGCTCCGATGTGGTCTGCTCCTTGGCCTCGGGCTCTTTCGCGACCTGCGGCTCAGTGGTCTCTTCCGGGGTTGGCTCAGTCTTAGGCTGCATCTCCTCAGGTGCGACGACCTGCGACTGGACGGCGGGGCTCGACGTCTGCGACTGCTTGTCGTTCTCGGCCCCGGAGGATCCCGACGCAAAAGAACCAACGAGTACGACGGCCGCCAGGCCGGTGCCGATCTGGCCCCACATGGGCCAACCACGGAACTTTCGCCAGGAACGGGCAGGCAAGTTGCCGAACGACATAGAACAGGCCCCTAACTACGGCTCGCGTCAATTTGGCTTTTGGACGAGACGCCGTGAACCCGCGTTCCTCCTTGAACGGCCGGTTCAGCAGTGGTCCGAATGGCGGTCGATCCGTCCACTGAACAGGGGAAGGCCGCGTACTCCGCCGCCGGCCACCACAAGAACGGCACTATCGACGGGGTGCACGGGCACTGGAAGGTCGTCAAGACCGGGCACAACACCGGGGACACGTGCAAGCAGGGCTACTGGCACGAAGCCGGTGTCAGCGTCTGGGACTTCCACCGCACCCACTGACAGACCCTGCGTGCCGGTCAAGTACGCGAGGCTCTACCCGGCCCCGAAGGCCGGTGCCGCCTGCCCGCGTACCAACAACTAGTTTCCCTGCACTGTGATCGAGAGGCACGCCGCGGCCCGCGATCCCACGCTGCGCACGGACACCAGCACCGACGCCGTGCATGGTACCTGGCGGGTCATTTCCGACTGGATCTCCCGCACCTGCGCCTACGGTGACAACACCGCCCACGGGGCCAACATTCAGCCGTACCGCAGCCGGGCAGTCGAAGCGCGCATCTGCCTGCGTCCCGATGAAGTACGCCCATCTCTACAAGGACTGAGGTTGCGGCCTCGGCGCCCCGGCCGGCGGCAACGGGGACAGCACCACGTGGTCGATCCCCCGACGGTGCGTCAACCACAAGATCGTGATGAGCGCACGGCAGCAAACTGGCACTCGCTGCGCGCCTGTCGGGTCCGAGCACTTACGCCGAGTATCGCGACCCGCAGGGGCATATTCACCGGCAGCAAGTGGGGTCCGCGTCGGCCACCTGGGGCACCCGCATCGTTAGCTGTGGCGATCCAGCACCCGGTCGTCGGAACGTGGATGCCTGCGCACAGCCGCCCGGACGCCGGCACCTCCTAGGGCGGACGCCGGGCGGCTACGTGAGTCTGGATTCTTGGCGTGCCAGCCGTTCGGCCGGGTGAAGTCCGGCCGTTCAGCCGGGCCTAAACCGACCCCGCCGGGAGTCCAATCAGCCACAGCCAAATCGACGGAGGAGATGCCCGCATGAACCGCTTGACTGCACGGCGCCTGGCGCCGCTCGCGCTCGTGGTCGGCATCGCCGCCGGGCTGTCCGGTTGCAGCACGGCCAAGTCGTACTCCTCGTGCGCCGCTGCGCAGAAGGCCGGTCTCAGCCTCCCGATCTCCAAGGGCAGCGCCGGGTACTCGAAGAACCTCGACGCCGATGGTGACGGCATCGCGTGCGATTCGGGGGCCGGGCGATGAGCTTCCGCTACCGCAAGTCGACGAAGATCGGCCCGTTCCGCCTGACCGCGGGCAAGAACGGCCTGTCCGTGTCGGCCGGGGTGAAGGGCGCCCGCGTCTCGCTGGCCTCGGACGGCAAGGTCCGCCGCACCGTGTCCCTGCCGGGCACCGGTCTGTCCGACACGAAGGTGATCGGGGGAATCGGTCATGTCCCGGCCCAGGGTGCCCAGCCCGATGAGGACAACCTGTTCCGCGTCGCGCGCCTGGAGGATGGCAGCTTCTTCGTCAACATCGACCCGAAGAAGCGGCCCACGTTCGCCCAGTTGATGGAGCTGCAAAACGCCGGGCTCACCGGATTGGACGTCAAGCTGATCAACGCGCAGTGGTGGGAGCAGCACGACGCCAACACCCCGCCCAGCCGCAACCCGTTGTCCAGCAACGGGAGTTGGAACCGGCGCATCCGCGCGCGTCGGTTGGCGAAGCTGCGGGCGAAACAGGCGACGCCATGAGTCGATGGACAGGACTAACCAAGCCCAAGATGACCCGCTTCGACAAGTGGAGCTGGATCTTCCTCAGTTGCCTGGTGGTTCTCATCGCCCTCGCTGTCGAAGGCAGCGTGCTGCGCGGCCACGAGCTTGCCAAGCAGCAGCCCGCCATAGTCCAGACCGACCCGGCGAAGATGGCGCCGTGGGATCGGTACTTCTTCTGCCAGGGCGAGTACCCGAAACCGACCGGGTGCTGATCTAGCCCCACCGCCGCCCCTCTGTCGAGGTTCCGCCTCTAAGTCGCCAGACGCACGCCTGCTGGCCAAAGTTCCG
>DASXPS010000130.1 GCA_036493475.1 Sporichthyaceae bacterium
ATCAAGCGGGCTCAGCAACTGGGCTTCACCCTCGATGACGTCGAGGAGCTGCTGCATTTGGACCGGGGCGGCCCGCACGGCTGCGAGGCGGCCCGGGAGCTGACCCAAGCCCGCCTGACGGATCTCCAAGCCCGGATCGCCGACCTAGGTGGGCGGTGTCGAACGGACCCGGTGGGGGCGACCTGTGTCGGGGGCGCCGTCCGATTGGCCGATGAGCGCGTCGGGTACGGGCGGAGACCTGGTCCGCGCTGAGGCTGCTCGGCTGGCCGTCCTCGGTTTCTGGGCGCTCTGGGTGGCGGAGCCGGCCAGGCAGGCCCCGGCCGGCTCAGGCGGTGGCCACTGTCCAGGTTCGGTCGGTGGTGGCGGTGAGTCCGAGTTTGGCGAGGCGGGCCAGGTTGACCGCGGCGGCGAGCAGGGAGAAGTCGGCGGAGATCTTGGTCAGCCCGCGCATCCGGGCTCGGCGCCCGCCGTGTTTGCGGCGCATCAGGTGACCGATCTTGCGTTCGACCTTCGGGCGGGTGGCGGTGTAGTCACGCTGCCACGCCGGGTCGCGTTGGCGGGCCCGAGCGCGGACCAACTCGGCCTGATAGGCGCTGACAGTGACGGTGCGACCGACCTTCGAGGTGGTGCACTGGGCGCGCAGCGGGCAATGGCGGCAGGCCGCGCCGAAGCGCGCGGTGCCCGCGCTGTCGCCGTCGCGGCGGCGGATCGGGGTGGTGACCCCGCCCGGGCAGGCGACGGTGTCGCGGTCGAGGTCGATGTCGAAGCGGGCCTTGGTGAACAGCCCACCCGGGCGCGGCGCGGGAACCTGGGTCTTGCACCCCGAGGCGATGCCGTGGCTTTCCAGGGTGGCCTGGAACTCGCCACTGCCATACGCGCAGTCCCCGAAGACCGTGCTCGACTCCGCGCCTGGCGCCGGCTCGCTGTCCGCCGCCTCGCTCGGCCGGTCGGTGTCCGGCTGGTCGGTGTCCGGCTGAGCCGACTCCTCACTGTCCGCCCGCTCGCTCGGCTGAGCGGTATCTGGCTGGGCGGGCCGCGTGGGGTGGGTCACGGGGATCAGGTCGGTGATCAGGTCGGCGGCCGTGGCGCCGTCACCGGTGTTGCCCGGGGTGACCGTGGTTGCGGTGATGATCTCGGTGTCCGGGTCGATACCGACGTGGCCCTTGTAGCCGTCGAACCCGCGCGCGGCGGTCTTGTGCCCGTGCCGGGCTTGCGGGTCCACCGTGGAGATGACCCGGTCTTTCGCGACCCGCCGGGCGATCCGGAACACCCCGGCCTCATCGCGGTCGAGGTCCTGGCCGGTCACGGTGGCCAGCAGCGCCCCAGCCTGGGTCACCGCGTCGGACAGCTCACGGCCGTCAAGGACCGCCAGCAGCGCCATCGCGTCGGTGGCCAGCGCGTCGACCAGCGCGTCCCGCGCGGCCGGGTCGTCATAGTCACACACCGGTTTACCCGCGGCGGCGTAGTCGTCATCCCGGGCCAACACCGCCCGCAACTCGGCCTCCAACTCCGCGTCGGCGACAGCGAGCAGCCCGCGGATCGCCGAGCGGATCAGCGTCACGGTGTCCATCGTGGCCACCGCGTCATACAACGGCGTCGAGTCCAACACCCGCCGACGCCCCACCAACCCCGCCGCGCTGGCCACCGCCAGCACCGCGTCGAAGATTCGGTTCGGGCTATCCGAGCGGGCCAGCCGGGCCCGCATGTCCACCAACACCGTGTGCACGAAACCCGGATAGTCGAAATCCAACCCACCCGCGGCGTACTTCCACCGCGCGTCGAAAGCGAACCGGTCCACCGCCTCCCGATCGCTGCAGCCCTCGATGCGCTGCAACACCATCACCACCGCCACGATCAGCGGCGGCACCGAACGACGACCCACATCGGTGAACAAGTCCGCGAACGCCTCATCCGGGAACAACCGGTGACACTCCCGATGCAACAGCCCATAGATCGAACCCGGCGCGATCCGCCCGTCACAGAAGCTGACCGTGGACCGAAACAAATCCCCCTGCCGCGGCGTCAAACCCAACGTCACGACTCACTCCCAGAACGACGACCCCGCGGCATCCGAACATTCTCCCCAGATGATCAACGAGACATCGGACCGACACGCGGCGAAAAACACCGCCCACCTAGTGCGTTCGACACAACACCAGCACGGGTTGTGCGGCGGGTACTGGGGTTGTGCCGACGCGCTGCGTCGGGCGGTACTCCGTCGAGTGGGCGCGTCGGGTTACGGTTCCGCCGGGTGGCGTTCCGCCGGGTGGCGTTCCGCCGGCATCTGGTGGCGCGGGCCCGACGCCCGCCTGTGTCATACACAGGTTCTGTGCGCGGTACACAGGTCGAAACCTGTGTGCGACGCCCAAAAGACGTGTACGACGCCGGTGGTGCCGGCCACACCGCGGAACACGACCTAACGAAGCACGACTAACCCCCGCCGCACCCCGGCTCCGCCGAACCACCCCGCCGCACCCGGGCTCCGCGGCTCCGCCGAACCGCACCGCGTCACGGCGCCGCCCGCACACGGTTG
>DASXPS010000131.1 GCA_036493475.1 Sporichthyaceae bacterium
GAGGCGAACGCGCAGAGCTGCCCCGGCAGGTCGTTCTTCGACAGCCCCTCGAGCGGACCGGCCACGATGTGCCGGACGAGGACGCCGGGCGCCAGCTCCTCGGTGCACCGCGAGCCGCCGGACGTGGCGCGGGTGAAGATCTCGACCTCGGTGCCGCGCTCGGCGAGCCGGCGCGCGGTCTCCGCGACGTAGACGTTCATGCCGCCGGCGTCGCCGGTGCCCGGCTGCTCGAGCGGAGAGGTATGCACACTGAGCGTGGCGACCCGGCGCGGCAGCACCCGGTGGGTGCCGGCGGACGGCACAGCGTCGGCAGCGCGCAGCATCCGCACCGGCACACCTCCTCGTCGCCCGAACGTGGACAACCCTGGGCGATCCTTCCGCATTCCAAGGAACCCATGCCTGCCGGCGGGCAATCCTCCAGTCCCCCCGTGATCGCTGTCACACACTCGGGCCGGCAATACCCCCGGGCGGGTCAAAGCTTCACCAGGAGGTGGGCCGGACTCACATTTGCCGACTTAGTGTGCTGCTACCCCTCAGCAAGCCCTCAAGTTCGCCTCCGAGGAGGCCATCGTGGCGTCCAACAAAGTCCGTACCGCAGTCGCCGGCGCCGCGACTGTCGTTATGGCCGGAACCAGCATCGTCGTTGGGGCGGATTCCGCCGCGGCCATGCCCAATCAGTGCTACCGCGGCACCGTCATCTGCATCAACAAGGACGCTCGCACGCTCCGCCTGATGATCAACGGCCACACCAACATGCAGATGTCCGCCCGCTTCGGCGCGCGGCGCTCGCCGACCCGGTACGGCACCTACCGGGTCTACTGGAAGGACCGGAACCACTGGTCCTCGCTGTACGGCTCCGCCATGCCGTACTCGCTGTTCTTCGACGGCGGTCAGGCGATCCACTTCTCGTCCGACTTCGTGCGCAACGGGTACTCCGGCGCCTCGCACGGCTGCGTGAACCTGCGCAGCTACAGCGGCGCCCGCGACCTGTTCTACTCGGTCGGCGTGGGCACCCGAGTGGTCGTTTACTAGCTGCTACCAGGGCCCGTACGGGCCCTGCGGACGTCTCGGCCCGCGACCGCCACCCGCGGCGCGCACCGCGGGCCGGGCGTCGAGTAGGTACACCAGGGCCACCACGGTGCCCGCCAACACGATCAGGTCCAGCACGCTGCGGAACACGAAGCGCTGATAGACCAGCATGGGCAGGACGCCCCAGGCGACCGCGACGGTCAGCAGGATCACCCAGAGGTTCTTGGTCTGCTTGTCCACCGCAGGGAAAGCCGCAGCCGGTCGGGTGAGCGCGTCGGCCAGGGCGAACGCTTGTAGCAGCAGCAACGCTGCACCGAGGATGTTCAGCCCGGACGTCAGTGGACCGTAGGACATGCCGAGCCACTCCCGATTCGCGTGCGGGCAACGGTGCCGAGAATACGCCCGCGGCCGCAGGTCCTCAGGGACCTGCGGCCGCAGACGTTGTTCGGGGCAGTGCTCGGGAGAAGCGGGGATTCAGCTACCGGTCTTGGTGTTCCCGGTGGACGTCGCCGCGCGCGGCGTGCGGCGCGGAGCCGTCGTGGTGGCGACCGGGCCGGCAATCTCGCTGTCCTTGCCGCGGTTGCGCACCTTCTTGACCACCTTCTCGCCACGGACGGCGAGCTTGTCGATCCGCTTGTCGGCGGCCTTGATCTGCTCGTCGGCCAGGTCGGTCAGCTTGGCGCCGAGCTTGCGCGGGTCACGCGGCAGGTCGTTGATCTTGTCGGTGACCTTCTTGACGGCGCCCTCTTCGCCACGCAGTTCGTCGCGCAGCTTGTTGGGCACGTCCTTGAGCTTGGCAACGGTGACCTCGTCACGCAGCTTGGTCGGTACGTCCTTGATCTTCTCCACGGCGAGGTCGCCGGAACCGACGAAAGCCAAGAACGGCTTGCGGCCGGTCAGGTTCTTCGCGGCGTCGGTGTAGGTCTTGCGCAGTTCAGTGGTGCTGGCCATCAGGGCACTTCCTCTCGGTTCTCGACCGCGGCGTTCTCCTTGCGGAACGCCGCGTAAATGTCGAGCAAGACACGTTTCTGACGTTCATTCAGGGCGGCGTCGCCGAGTACGGCGGCCGCAACCTCCTGCCCCCCACCGTCCCGAAGTTCCGGGTCGGTTGCCTCGAGCAGGCCGGCGTGCACGTAGAGCTGTTCGGCGGAGATGCGCAGTGCCTTGGCGATCTGCTGCAGTACTCCGGCCGAGGGCTTGCGGATCCCGCGCTCGATCTGACTGAGGTACGGGTTGGAGACTCCTGCTGCCGCCGCCAGTTGGCGGATCGACAGTTGAGCGTTGTTGCGTTGCTCCTTCAGGTAATCCCCGAGGCCGCCCGGAATCGTCGGCATGTGTCCATCGTGAACGATGCTGCTAGCAATTGCAAGCGGATAGGCAGCAGTGTGGGCTACGCCTCATCGAGGCCGAAGCTGTTATTCCAGACCAAGGAAGGCCCGGGCGCTCGCCGGATCCATCGCCGGGCGTTGCGCGAGTTCGGCGAGCGTCGCCGCTCGGGCCACCAACTCGGCGTTGTCGGTCACCGGCCGACCCCGGGCAAAGGTCAACGTGTCCTCCATCCCCACCCGCAGATGCCCGCCCGCGGAAAGTGCGGCCAATGCGACGGGCAGCGAGCTACGCCCGATCCCGGTGGCCGACCAGGTGGCCTCCGCGGGCAACGCGGAAACCATCGCGACCAGGGCCGCGGTGGTGCCGGCCACCCCTCCGGGCACGCCCATCACCAGGTCGGCGTGCACGCGGCCGGTGGGTGGTGGGCCGTAGGTGTCCAGCAGGCGGTGCAGGGTGGCCACGTGGCCCAGGTCGAACAGCTCGAACTCCGGGATCACCCCACGCTCCTGGCAGGCCCGATACAGCTCGGTGATCAGTGCCCACGGGTTGGCGAACACGTCGTCGCCGAAATTCACCGTGCCGCAGGTCAGCGAGCAGGAGTCGGGCTGCGCATCCAACACCGCGATGCGGTCGGCGAACGTGTCGTGCACGCCGCCGCCGGTGGACAGCTGCACCAACAACCGGGTCGACGTCCGGATCGCGGCGACCGCCTCCCGCAGCCGGGCGACGTCCAGGCACGAGCGGTCCTGCTCGTCGCGCAGGTGGACATGGATCATCGCGGCACCGGCCCGCTGACAAGCCCGCGCGGTGTCGAGGAGTTCCTCCAGTGTGGTGGGCAGCGCCGGGGCGTCGGCCTTGGCGGTCTCCGCACCGGTCGGTGCGACCGTGATCAGCGTGCCCGGTGCCGACTGCGAGGCCATGCAGTGAATCCTGGCACCACGCTTCGCGGCTGTATCGAATCCTGGCAGCAGAATCCACTGAGGAGGGTCCGTCGTGCGTGCGGTGGTGCAACGCGTCGCCCGCGCCACGGTGCGGGTGCAGGACGTGGTGGTGGGCGCGATCAAGGAGCCCGGCCTGTGCGTGCTGGTCGGCGTCACGCACACCGACGACGCGGCGACGGCGGACAAGCTCGCCGAGAAGTTGTGGGGACTGCGCATCCTCGATGGCGAGAAGTCCTGCTCCGACCTTGCCGCCCCGCTGCTGGTGATCAGCCAGTTCACCCTCTACGGGGATACCCGCAAGGGGCGCCGGCCCAGCTGGATCGCGGCCGCGCCCGGTGCACTGGCCGAACCGTTGGTGGACGCGGTGGTGGCCGGCCTGCGGACCCGCGGGGCCACGGTGGCCACCGGGGTGTTCGGGGCGATGATGAGCGTGGAACTGGTCAACGACGGGCCGTTCACCGTGCTGCTGGACGTCTGAAGTCGGGTTGCCTCTGGCGCAATAGGCGCTGTTAGGCGTCGACGACGACCTCGGTGGTCACCGCCGTGCCGCCGGTGGTCAGTTCCGCATCCCGCGGGGTGTTGCGCTTGATCAGCGCCAGGGCGATCGGGCCGAGGTCGTGGTGGCGGGCGGAACTGGTCACGAAGCCGACCTCACGGCCGTCCAGGGTGACCGGCTCGCCGTGCCCCGGCAGCGCGCTGTCGCTGCCGTCCAGGTGCAGGAACACCAACCGCCGCGGCGGGCGACCCAGGTTGTGCACTCGGGCCACGGTCTCCTGGCCGCGGTAGCACCCCTTGTTCAGGTGCACCGCGGGCGCGAGCAGGCCGATCTCGTGCGGGATCGTGCGGTGGTCGGTCTCTCGGCCCAATCGGGGGTCGTGCGCGGCGATGCGCAGCGCCTCGTGCGCCCACACCCCAGCCGGGCGACCCAGGTCCGCGACGATTGCGGGCAGGTCCGCGCGAGGCAGCAACACCTCGCGCCCGGCGAACTCGCCGAACTCGGCCGGGGACTGCCAGGTCGGTGCGTCAGGGCTCGCCGAGTGCGCGGCGGGCAACCACAGCACGGCGCGCTCGGCGCTGAGGTCGTCGACCTCGACCCGGAGCATGAAGCGCATCTTGTTCAGGAAGTCGACCAGCGCTGGGGTGGTGCCGGGTTCGACGGTGATCCAGCACGCGCTGCCGTCGTCGAACAGATGCAGGTCGTGCTCGATGTGCCCGTGCGGACTGAGCACCAGGGCCCGGGTGGAGGTGCCCGGCGCCAACTCGGTCAGGTGCTGGGTGGTCAGCGAGTGCAGCCAACTGAGCCGGTCCGGCCCGCTGACCCGAACCACCCCGCGGTGCGAGAGGTCGACGAACGCCCCACCCGCGACCAGGGTCCGGGCCTCGCCGAACGGATCGCCGTAGTGCGCGGGCACCCCGAGGTCCGGTTCCTCGGCGGCAACCGCGCCGGGCACGTCGAGCGTCGGAGTGAGCGTCATGTCGTCAGCTTATGTAGAGCGGGCTCAATCGGCTCGGGCTCGCGAGCAAGCCCGTCGCTCGGTCCGACTCGGGGCACGGGCTTGCTCGCGATCCTCTCGCCTCAATCGCCCTAGCGGGGCCGGCAGCCTGCTCGCGCCTACGATGTGCGCCGTGGGGGCTGCCGGACGTCTGGTGCGATCGCTGCGCCGCGACCTGGGCACGTTGGCCCGGTTGGGCCCGCGCAAGGCCGGCGCCGAGGTGCGTGCGCTGCTGCCCGGCGCGGCCGCGCGGCGCTCGACGGGCAGCGACGCGGGCTACCCGGTGGGCTTCCCCATCGATCTGGTCTACACCTGGGTCGACGGGGCTGACCCGATCTGGCGTGCCCGCCGGGACGCGGCCTGGGCCGCCGCGAACCCGGGCGAGCACAGCACGCTGGCCGCGAACCCGTCCCGCTACGCAAACCGCGACGAACTGCGTTACGCGCTGCGCTCGCTGGCCGCACACGCAGACTGGGTGCGCACCATCTATATCGTGACGGATCGTCAGGTTCCGCCCTGGTTGAACCTCGAGCATCCGCGGGTTCGGCTGGTCGACCACACCGCGATCTTCGCCGGCGGGGCCGGGCTGCCCACGTTCAACTCACACGCGATCGAATCCCGACTGCACCACATCGAGGGCCTGGCCGAGCACTACCTCTACCTCAACGACGACATGTTCTTCGGCCGGCCGTGCTCGCCCGAGGACTTCTTCGTGGGCAACGGATTGGCGCGGTTGTTCCCGTCCCCGAAGGCCCTGCCGGAGGGCCCGCCCGGGTCGGGCGACACCCCGGTCGAGGCAGCCGGCAAGAACAACCGTGAGTTGCTCACCGTGCGGTTCGGGCACGCGCCGGCACAACGGTTCCTGCACGCGCCGTACCCGCAACTGCGCTCGGTGCTCGCCGAGATGGCCGAGTTATTCGCCGAGGACTTCGAACGAACCGGGCGCTCGCGGTTCCGCCACCCCAGTGACATCTCCGTCCCGGCCTCACTGACCGGGAACTACGCCTACCTGACCGCACGCGCGGTGCCCAGCACGCTGTCCTACGGCTACGTGGATCTGGCCGACCCGCGGTTGGCGCGGCGGCTGCACCGATTGCGGGCCACCCGCCCGCAGGTGTTCTGCCTCAACGACCACGCCGGGTTGGGCGAGGATCCAGCGGCGGTGGACGCCGCGGTGCGCGAGTTCCTGAATCGCTACTTCCCCCGGCCCAGCGCCTTCGAGCGCTAGGGGCTCAGCCGCTGCAGTCGCGACAGCGACCGTAGATCGCGAAGTGCTCCAGGTCCACGCTGAACCCGACGTCAGCGGCCAGACGGTCCGTCAGGTCCCCGGCCACCTCCATGCCGACCTGCGACACCGCCCCACAGTCCCGGCAGACCAGATGCAGATGCTGGTGGTGCCCGGCCGGGTGGTAGGACGGC
>DASXPS010000132.1 GCA_036493475.1 Sporichthyaceae bacterium
ACTTCAGCCACTCGTGCCGCCCCGCCACGTAAAGGAGCGAGGCGTCCGGGCGCAGCCGCAGCACGGCGATCCCCGAGGCGCGCAGCTCGCGGGAGACGACCTCCGCGCACGACTCCCAGCCGGGCAGACCTGACCTACCCGAGCGGCATCTGGCTCAGGTCGAAATACTCCTCGATCCGCGTGATGTGCCCGTCCCGGCACTCCACCTTCAAAATCGCCGGACAGTTGATCTCGTTGCCCGCCTCCCCGCGCCCCCGGATCACATGCTGCTGCACGAAAGCCCCCGGCAGGAAAGTCCGCCGGACCTCCTCGAACCGAAACCCCCTGGACATTCTTCGACACCCACCCGAGCACCTCGAGGTTCTCCTCCCGGGTCGAGGCGTAGTCGTCGAAGTTGTGCCAGATGCGCGCCTCGGGGGCGTAGATATCGCGCAGCTGGCACCGGACACACCCCGCCCGCCTCTTCCCTGCGCGGGAGGTCGATGGGTCCGCGCGTTCTGACGGCCCGTCACTCCCCGGCGTAGGCCTCCGGATCGTCCAGGGTCAGCCCGAGCTCGTCCAGCTCCCGCTTGTCCAGCAGCAGCTGCTCCTGCACGCTGACCTCGTCGTCGTCGATGGCGTCGTCGGGGAACTCGGCGTCGGCGCCGGGCCCGTCGATCTCATAGCCGTCGCGGTCCATGCGTGTTCCTCCTGTGGGCGGTCTCATCCGGTGGGGCCGAAGCGTTCGACGCGGATCCGGTCGGCGGGCACCCCGAGGCTCATCAGCACATCCCCGGCGTGCTCGGCGAACCCGTTCGATCCGCAGAGGTAGACGGTCGCGTCGGGGCGGATCAGCCCGGCGAGGTCAGCGACCGAGAGCCGACCCGGCGGGCGGGCCGTCCCGACCGGCACCCGGCGGGTGAAGACCACCGTCGTCTCCGGGCCGGGTAGTTCATCGGCGTAATACAGGTCCTCCACGGTCCGCACCGAGACCACCAGCCGCACCCGCTCGGCGCGATCGGTGGCCCGGGCCAGGCGCAGCATGGCCATGAACGGCACCACCCCGGAGCCGCCTGCCAGCAGCAGCGCCGGCGTCTGGCCGTCCCACACGAACCACCCGCCGATCGGGCCGCGTACCTCCAGCTCATCGCCGAGCACCACCACGTCGTGCAGGAACGTCGACACCTCGCCGTCCGGCAGCCGCTCCACGGTCAGCTCGATCTCCCCCGTGCCGTCCGGGGCCGAGGCCACCGAGTACGACCGGGACGCGGTGTAGCCGTCGGGAGCGGTGAGCCGCAGTACGTAGTGCTGCCCGGCGCGATGATCCGAGGGCTGCGGCAGCGCCAACCGGAACGTCTTGGCCCGCGCGGTCTCGGTCCGGATCGCGACGACCCGGGCCGGCTGCCACGGGATCGGCCGGGCCGGGGGCTCAGTCGCCCTGGTAGCGCTGTTCATGCCAGGGATCCCCGCGGTCGTGGTAGCCGTTGCGTTCCCAGAAGCCGGCCTCGTCATGGTCGAGGATGCGCAACCCGGCGACCCACTTGGCGCTCTTCCAGAAGTACAGGTGCGGCACCAGCAGCCGGGCCGGGCCGCCGTGCTCGGTCGGCAGCGCCGCGCCGTTGTAGTCCCACACCACCCAGGCCCGCCCGTCGGTCACGTCGGCCAGCGGCAGGTTGGTGGTGTAGCCGGTGTGGCTGAAGGCCAGCACGTGACTCGCCGTGGGCAGCGGCCCGGCGGCGTCCAGCAGCGTGTCCACGGAGACCCCGGCGAAGCTGACGTCGAACTTCGACCAGGTGGTCACGCAGTGGATGTCGCCGTGGAACGCCGCGGGCGGCAGGGCCTGCAGTTGCGCCCAACTCCACGTCGTGGGCCGTTGCACGAGACCCTCGACCCGGAACGTCCAGGTGTCGGTGGCGAGCTTGGGTGTCAGCTCCGCGGCGAGCACCGGCCACTCCTTGCCCACGTCGTACTGGCCGGGGGGCAGCCGCCCGTCCCGGCCGGCGGAGCGCCGCCCGGTGAATCCTCGGGTGATCCCGGCCACCGCGTGCCCGTCCGGTCAGCCCGCGGTCGCCGTGCGGGCGGGTGAGGTGATCATCGACACGACCCTACCAACGCGCCTTGAACGCCGCCGCGCTGTGCCGGCGCACCGCGGCCGGCGCCCGGGGGCCGCAGCCGACCAACGCCCGAGCCATCTGAGTTACCGTCAGACCGGACGAGCGCGGTTCGCGACTTCCGTGGCGCCATGGCAGGACGCGGCCACAAGGGCCTCTTGACCACCACGGGAGCGTTCACGAGTGAGGCAAAAGCACGGCACTGTCTAGCCCCAACTTTTGGCTCGCCGGGTTTCCCATCGTTGGAATGGCGGTACGTCATTTCGAGTCGCCTGGCCCGCCCACCTCGCCGAGGTGACGGCGGGCCTTCGCGTCGTCGGCCAGCGCCGACCACCGAAGCGCACAGTTGGCCGGCACCGACCGCGATTGCATTGAATGAAAGGCGCTACTGCTCCCCCTCGAGCGCCTCGTGCGCCCGCCCCACGATGCGCCGGTCCGGATTCCCCACCACCCCGAAATCCTTGTCCGGATAATCAAACCGCGCCGGCCCGTGCCGGATCGCCTCGATCCGCGCCCGCCGCTTGCCGTTGCCTTTTCACCACGGCCCAGGGCGCGTCATCGGTATCCGTGTGCTGGAAGATCGCCGCCTTGGCCTCGGTCTAGGCGTCCCACCGGTCCAGCGAGGCCAGGCCATCGGGGACCGCTTCCACTGCCGCACCGGGTCGAGGCGGTGGACCCGTCCAGCCCGCTGTTCGGGTTCCTGGTCTAGGTATCCCGGTCCGGCGCCCGCGGGCCGGACCGAGTTGACCGGGTGCGGTGGCAGGCTGACGGGCATGCGGCGGAGCGAGGACCCGGACCAGCTGCCGCCGCCGATCACGCTGCGCTGCACCGGCAACGTGCTCAAGCTGCTGCGCATCCCGCCGGCCCAGCTGCACAGCGCCCCGGCCGCCGCGCAGGACTGGTACGCGAACCTGCTGTGGCTCGACCGGCGCAAGTGCCTGCTGGTCACCCACGCCGCCACGTTGTTCTCGGTGTTCCTGCCCGACGTGCGGGCCGCGGGTCTGCGTCCGATCGGGGCCGCGGTGGTTCCCGCGGTGCGCACGGCACTCGCCGCCGAGGCCCTGCCGGCCGACACCTTCGGGCCGCTGAACGCCGTCACCCTGGCCAAGACCGCCGACCGTCAGGTCCTCGCCGTCATGCGGGACCTCGCGGTGCTCTGCCAGGCGGCGGTTGCCGACGCGGGCGGGTTGGCCCGCGTCGACCTGGCCGGGTTGCACCACGCCGTGCAGCGCAACCCGAGCCGTGCGCGGGGATACGAAACCGCCATCGATCTGGTGCGCCGTCAGCTCGGGGAGCCGTAGGCACGGTTCCGGCCGGCGATTCGGGCGCGCGTTCCGTGGGTGAGTCCGGGCTGCCCGGCGTGGAGGAGTTGGGACGACCGGCCCACCGCTCGCTGGACGAGAACCAGCGCGTTTCCTACGAGGTCACCCCGGGCGCCAAGGGCCCGCAGGCGACCGGCGTCCGCCCCGTCTGACGTAAGACCAAGAAACAGGAGCCTCCCCGCGCGCCGGGGAGGCTCTTTGCGGTGGCCGCCGGAGCAGGTCGAACAAGCACGATCTCACCTCGCCCGGCGCTGCCGCGGGTCATTCGACCGAGCTCTGCATCCGAATCAGCGCTCTTAGCGCTATAATGCATGCATGGCCACCATCCAGGTCCGCGACATTCCCGATGACGTGCACGCGGAGTACCGGGCCCGCGCGGCGGCCGCGGGCATGAGCCTGCAGGAGTATCTGCGGGCCGAGCTCGTCGCGGCGGCGCGGACCCGCACGCCGGCGCAGATCGCGTTGGAGGTCGCCGCCGAGCGTCACATCCGGGGCGATGTCGGCTACAGCGCCACCTCCTCGGCCGCCTTCGTCCGCGCCGATCGCGACGCCCGGTGAGCGTGCTCGACGCGTCCTTGCTGACCGACGCGCTCATCGGCGCTGGACAGCAGGGCGACGCCGCCGTCGCGCGGGTTACCGCGACCAGCGCGTGGCATGCGCCGCACCTGCTCCCGGCCGAGGTCGCCTCCGCGGTGCGCGGCCTGCTGGCCGCCGGGCAGATCAGCTCCCCGGTCGCCGCCGCCGCGCTGGATCGGCTGCGACAGACGCGTATCCGTCTGCACGCCTTCGACCCGTTTGCCGAACGGGTCTGGGAATTGCGGGCGAACGCCACCGTCTACGACGCCTGGTACATCGCGCTGGCCGAGCGGCTGGACGTGGCACTGGTGACCCGTGACCCGAAACTCCAGAACGTGCCGGGGGTCCGCTGCCCCGTCGAAGTCGTTCCCTGACGGACCGTCAGCCGGGGAACGGCGCCCACCCGGACAGTATCCGCCGCATGAGGCCGTCCATGCACATTGCGCCAGTAGTGACGGGAGAAGCGGCGGGATCGCCCCTCAGGTGGCCCTGCCGCTCGATGCATTGAACGAGATCCTGTCCCGCACATCTTCCTGACTCCTTCCGGGACTCAGCTCCCGCGTCCGGTTAGACGCATCCTTGGCATCCATCGCCAAGCCCTGCCGTGGGCGTGGTCAAGGCGGGTAGCGCCGGGGTCGACTCCACTGAGGTGACCCGCAGCCACGCCGCCGAGCGAGCCGATCGATCCTCGGCGACCATTCCCCGCCCGCGCGCAGCCGGGGAAACCGAGGGCGCGCTGGAGGTCCGGGAATGGCACCGCTACGGCCGCCGACGCCTGTATGTGCGCACAGCGGATGGCCGCACCGTGGGATGGCTCAGCCTGAACAACGGGTCAACCAGGCTCACCGGCGAGGCCGAACGGTCGCGGTTCCAAGCAGCCATCGTGGAATGGTTCGCCCCACCGCCGGCGCCCGCCGTCGCCGATGCGCAGCAGCCGCGGATTCCCCGCCCACGTCACCGCCGTGCCGGTGCCCATAGGGCGCGGTGATCCGACGCTGCCGAGTGCCAAGACGCCCCGACCGCCCGGCCGGGCACAGTCAGCCCGTGGGCAGCGGCCGATACACGATGCGGGCGAGCAGGCGGTGTCCGGCGGCGTTGGGATGGTCCCCGTCCGCGGCGAGCAGCGCGGTCGGGTCCTGGTGTCCATCGCTGCCCTTGAACGCCGCGTAGGTCGACACATACATGGCGTGCCCGGTCCGGGCCGCGGCCCGCAGCGCCCGATTGGCCCACCCGGTGGCGGACTCGGCCGCCCTGACCCCGCCCGCACCGTAGTCGCGACGCCCGACCTTGCCGTCCTCCACGACATTCCAGTACCCCAGCACCACGATGTGCACCGGGCCGTCGTGCACCAAACGAATCTGACCGATCGTCCTCTCGACGTTGGTCCGCACCTGCCGCGCCGCGGCCCGGTACTCGGTGGTGGCGCTCGCTCCGTTTCGGACCCGCTTGAACGGGTGGTAGAAGTCGTTGGCGCCGATCATCAGCAGCACGGTGGTGGCATCGCTCAGCGCGTGGCGCACCGCGGGTTGCCGCAGCTGCTCGAGCACGTCCTCGCTCTGCGCGCCGCCCTGCGCGAGGTTGGTCACCACGGCCCGGTGCGGGGCACGGCGGGAGACCAGGTCGCCGTAGGCGGACACGAAGTTGCGGCAGTCGCAGGCCGACCCGGCGGGCACGGAATCACCCAGCGCGACCACCGCAGCCCCGCGCTCGGCGCCCGGCGTGCCGCGCTGCGCGGCAGCCGCGCCGGCCGGGGCGACCCTCGGCGGCGCAGCGGTCGCGTGGGGGGCGTGGAAGGTGGCCCCCGCGGCGGTTGCGCAGGTCAGCGAGGTCATGGACAGAGCGGTCACCAGGATGCGACGCACGTGATCCACCCAGGTACGCATCCGGTCCCCCGTCGGACGTTCGACAACTCGCTGCGGTGCCACCTTTCCCCGCCGGCGACAAATAATCACGCAGGCACGCCCGAGGTGACGTGCGTCCCGGGCTGGGCGAGCGCCGCACGGCCGTGCGAGACCGCCGCGGGTCAGCTGGCGGGCCGCGCCGTGCAATCAGCCGGGTCAGCCGCCACGATCTCCGGGGACGCCTCGAATCTTCCGTCCGGCGGGGGCCGCACCCCGAAGCCCACCCGCAGTCGCCCGACCCGCGCCTGGATATCGGCCGGACCGGCCGGACCGCCGTCCCGGCGCATCGCCTCGGCCATCCGCATCGCGAGGCGAGCACCCGCCGTGCGGGCCCCCGCCTCGGCGGAAAACGGCCCGGCCAGCACCACCGCGTCGAGCGTGAAGACATACCAGGCCGGTATCCGGTCCGGGAACTGATGCGGCCCTGCGGCATACGCCACCCACACAGCATGACAGGTCAAACTGTGAGCACCGCAGAAACGGCCGGTCCACCTCGACATCACGGTGCGGCCCGGGCTCACCGAAGCCGAACATCCGAGGGGGAGCCAGATGACGGTGCAGGAACACGACGTGGCCCTACCCGGCGGCCACCTACGCGTCCTGGAGGTGGGCCGCCCGGGCGCGCTGCCCGCCGCGGACAGCGAGGTGGTCGTCCTGGTGCACGGCCTGGCGGGCGGGGCCGCGACCTGGGCGCCGCTGTTGGCCGAGCTGGACCGCCGCGACGTCGCCTTCCCGGTCATCGCACCGGATCTGATCGGGCACCCCAACGCCGACTACTCCCTGGGCGGCTACGCCAACGAGATCCGCGACCTGCTCACGGCCCGCGGCCATCGGCGCGCGACGATCGTCGGGCACTCCCTGGGCGGCGGGATAGCGCTGCAGTTCTGCTACCAGTACCCGCAGATCTGCGGCCGGCTCGTGCTCGTCGACGCCGGCGGCCTGGGCCCGGAGCTGCATCCGGTGCTACGGGCCGCGACGCTGCCCGGCGCCGAGTGGGCGCTGCCGCTGCTGGCCCACACCCGGGTGATCAGCACCGTGGGTTGGCTGGTGGACAGCGGACGGGCGATCCTGGGACGCGGCACCACCGGTCACCACACGCTGTCCGCGTTCGGCTCGCTGGCCGACGGCGCCCGGCGCCGGGCCTTCGTGATCACCGCACGCAACATCATCAACATCGCGGGGCAACGCGTCTCCGGTGTCGACAAGCTGCACCTGACCGCCGAGGTGCCCACGATGATCGTGTGGGGCGGGCGGGACCCGATCATCCCGGCCGCGCACGCGCGGCAGGCCACCGCCGCCCTGCCCGACGCGCGCGTGGAGGTGTTCGAGAACGCCGGGCACTTTCCGCACTGCGATGAGCCGGTGCGCTTCGCCGACCTGCTGCTGGACTTCCTCGCCGGCACAACACCGGCCCCCTACAGCACGCAGCGCTGACCCACCGGCCGGCGGTCCGGGAACGAACTCACTGCCGCCACGGCGGCACCGCGCCGGGCTTGGCCACCCGCCGCGCCACCACCATGCGGTGCACCTCGTCGGGCCCGTCGTAGATCCGCGCGTAGCGGGCGTCGCGATACATCTTCTCCAGCGGCGTGTCCTCGGTGACCCCCAGCGCCCCGTGCACCTGGATCGCCCGGTCGATCACGTCGTGCAGATACTGCGCCCCGCGGAACTTGATCAGCGAGATCGCCACCCGGTCATCCCCGCCCTCGTCCACGATCCGCGCGGCGTCCAGGGTCATCAGCCGGTGCGCCTGGATGTCCGCGGCGGACTCGGCGATGTAGCGGCGGATCTCCCCCTTCTCCGCCAGCAGCGACCCATGCGCGTAGCGCACGTTCGCCCGCGCGCACATCAACTCAAACGCCCGCTGCATCTGCCCCAACCAGCGCATGCAGTGGAAGATCCGCCCCGGCCCCAGCCGCGTCTGCGCGATGACGAAGGCCTCCCCACGCGGGCCGAACAGGTTCGACGCGGGCACCCGCACGTTCTCGAAGCGCAGCTCCCCGTGCCGCCCGGAGGTGTGCCCCATGGTGCGGATGTCGCGGACGTGGGTGTAGCCGGGAGTGCCGGTCGGCACGATGATCGCGGAGAACTGCTGGTGCGGCGCGGCATCCGGGTCGGTCTTGCACCACACCAGCACCGCCGGGGACGCCGAGGCGTAGGTGGTGAACCACTTGCGGCCGTTGATCACCCACTCGTCGCCGTCGAGCACCGCGGTGGTCTGCATCTGCGTGGGGTCCGACCCGGCCGCGTCCGGCTCGGTCAGCCCGATGCCGATCCAGTGGTAGTCCCCGCGCACCAGCGGGTCCAGCCACTGCCGCTGCTGCTCCTCGGTGCCGTAGCGCTGCCACATGATCGTGTCGTGCTGGGTCAGCGACCCGACCGACAGCATCCCGAACTCCGAGCGCCCGATGATCTCGTTCAGGTGCACGAACTCCATGAACGACAGGCCCTGCCCACCCAGGTCGACGGGGTGCCCGAGTGCCCACAGGCCGCGGCGTCTGGCTTCCTCGCGCAGGCCGTCCACGGCCTTGTCCGCGGCCGGACCGCCGTCGTCGATGAGTTGCTCCAGCGGGCACACCTCGTTGTCGATGAAGTCGAGCATGCGTCCGCGCAGGTCCAGGACGCGGTCGGTGAGGCCGGGGGCTTGGGTCGTCATGGGCGCCAGTGTGCTCCGGGTGGGCGCGGGGGCGGCGGGCGGGCCGGGGCCTCGACGCCGTGAGCCAACAGTGCGATGTTGAGCCGTGATCGGACGACCCAAGGCAGGCGCGATGGCGGGTCAGCGGTGAGCCGCCCGCTGGACTGGGCGCCGCTCACCGAGCGTGATCCCCTGCCCGGCGACCCGGACCTCATCCTCGGAGAGGCGAACCGGCTACGGCACATGGCCATCGAGATCACCGGCCAGGTCGACAAATTGCGCCAGGTCGGCCGCACCTCGCTCCAGGGCCAGTACGCCGACGCGCTGAACGACGAGTCGCTGGAGGTGGCGAACAAGCTCGAGAAGGTCGCCGAGCGCTACCGGGCGGTGTCGACAGCGCTGTTCGGGTGGGCACCGGACCTGGCGGACCTTCAGACGGCCACGGTCAAGGCGTGGGACAAGGCGCAAGAGGCGGAGCGGCTGCGCGGCCGCAACCCCCACTCCGACCTGCCGCCGCTGTTCGCCTACCAGGCGAACCCGATCACGCCCGACGAGTCCGACCCGGCCGTGGCGCTGCTCGTCGAGGCACGCCGGGAGTTGCAGGCCGTGCTGGCCCGGGCAGAGCAGCGGGATCGGTACTGGGCGCACCAGATCGCGAAGGCGGTCGACGACGACCTCACCGACGGGTTCTGGGACCGGGTGCACGGCGTGGTGCAGCACGCCAGGCACGCCCTCGGGGAACTGGCCGATCACCTGGGGTATGTGACCACCGCGGTGGCGCTGGTCGGGTTGGCGGTGCCCGGCCTGGACCTGGTGATCCTGGGTCTGGCGCTGGCGACGACAGCCATCGACACGAAGAAGGCCATCGAGGGTGGGTCCTGGTTCGACGTGATCCTGGACGGGGTCGGGCTTTTGAGCTTCGGCGGCGGCAAGCTGATCGGTAAGGGCCTGAAGGGGACGATGACCGCGACCCGCGCCGAGGCCGCCGCGGCGGACGGTGCCGAGGCGGAGGAGGCGGTGCGGCGGGTTGGGGCGTCGGCCCGCGAGACCGCGGAGAAGGTCGCCCACGATTCCACGAAAAGTCTGGTCGAGAGGCGAGCAGCGGACCTGGAAATTGACCAGATCGACAGCAACGTCCTGGTCGCCGAGGACACTGCGTCGCGTGCGGTTCTGGACACGCCATTGGCCGAGGCCAAGTTCCGTCAGGTCCTCCTAGCCGGCGACGAGAAACATGTCCGCCTGATCAACACGACCAAGCAGTTGGTGGCGGACCATCCCGGCAACGACGCGGTGCGGATCGCGGCGATGAAACTGCGCGGACAGATGTTGGCCGGGCGCGCCAACTACCTCGGCGTCACCGCGCTGGACCTTGGGGACAAAGGCGCCAAGCAGGCTGCCGACCACACACCGTGGTCCTGGGCCCACTCGTACCGTGACTTCCAGGAACGCTTCACACTGAGCGAAGGGACGCTGGAAGATGAGCCTGCTGCGTCGAAATAAGGACAGCGGTTCTGCCGGCCTCACCGCGAGCGACGTCGGGCACACCCAGTTCGGCACACCGCTGGAAGAAGTTCTGGTCGCGAGGTCCTCCCCTGACGCCCTGAAGTGGCTCCTAATTCCCAACCACTGGGGCGACGGTCTGCGATGGAGTGGCCCCGGCCAGTGGGCCGAGCACAACGGCCCCGAGGTTTGGGCGCTCTGGCAGGAGCTGAACCCGGGGGCGCCAGATCCCGAAACGACGGCAATCGCACGGACCATCGTTGAGCTGAAGAGTTACGCCGAGAAGTTCGGCGGTTTTCGTCGCGAGGAGCCCTTCGAGATCATCACCTACCTGCACCTCCCCAGCCCCACCGTGCTGGCCCTACCGGTCCGTGTCTTCGTCGACGACCGCCCGAAC
>DASXPS010000133.1 GCA_036493475.1 Sporichthyaceae bacterium
ACATGGGCACCCTGCTGCCCGGCCACGGCGGCATCATGGACCGCCTGGACTCGCTGCTGGTGGCCGCGCCCATCGCCTGGCTGTTGCTGGCCGCGATCGTCAACCCGCGCTGAACGCCGCCACTGTCATACGCGCAGCGTCATTTTCGGGCCTTCCAGCGCCCGAAAAGTGACGCCCCGGGTATGACAGAACTCGCTCAGATCATGAATGAGCGGAGCGGAGCGCCTATCCCAGGCCGGGAGCGGGGAACGCCGCGGTGAGGTCGGTGACCTCCTTGCGCACCCGAATCACGGTGTCCTCGTCGCCGCGCGCGACTGCGCTGATGACCTCCTCGAACCACCCGGCGATGGCGTCCATCTCGGCCGGGCCCATGCCGCGGGAGGTGACCGCGGGGGTGCCGATGCGGATGCCGGAGGGGTCGAAGGGCTTGCGCGGGTCGAACGGCACGGTGTTGTAGTTGGTCTCCAGGCCGGCCCGGTCCAGCGCCTGCGCGCCGGGCTTGCCCGCCACACCCTTGTTGGTCAGGTCGATGAGCACCAGGTGGTTGTCGGTGCCGCCGGACACCAGCTCGAACCCACGCGACGCCAGCCCCTCGGCCAGCGCCTTGGCGTTGGACACCACCGCCGCGGCGTAGCGCCGGAAGTCCTCGGTGGCCGCCTCCTTCAGCGCCACCGCGATGGCCGCGGTGGTGTGGTTGTGCGGGCCGCCCTGCAGGCCGGGGAAAACGGCCTTGTCGATGGCCTTGGCGTGCGCCTCGTCGCTCATCAACATCGCGCCGCGCGGGCCGCGCAGCGTCTTGTGGGTGGTGGTGGAGATGACCTGCGCGTGCCCGACCGGGGACGGGTGCGCGCCACCGGCCACCAGGCCGGCGATGTGCGCGATGTCCGCGACCAGCACCGCGTCGATCTGCCGGGCGATCTCGGCGAAGGCCGGGAAGTCGATGGTGCGCGGCACCGCGGTGCCGCCGCACCAGATCAGTTTCGGCCGCTCGGCCAGGGCAATGTCGCGGACCTCGTCCATGTCCACCCGGCCGGTGTCCTTGCGCACCCCGTAACGCACCGGGGTGAACCAGGTGCCGGTGGCCGACACCGACCAGCCGTGGGTGAGGTGACCGCCGTGCGGCAGGCCCATGCCCAGCACCTTGTCGCCGGGGGACAGGAAGGCCAGGTAGACGGCCAGGTTCGCGGGCGACCCGGAGTAGGGCTGTACGTTGGCGTGGTCCACGCCGAACAGTGCCTTGGCGCGCTGCACCGCCAGGGTCTCGATCTGGTCGATGACCTGCTGGCCCTCGTAGTACCGCTTGCCCGGGTAGCCCTCGGAGTACTTGTTGGTCAGCACCGTGCCGGTGGCCTCGAGCACCGCCCGGGAGACGTAGTTCTCCGACGGGATCAGTTTGATCGTGTCCGCCTGACGGCGTTCCTCCGCGGCGAGCAGCTCGGCGATCTCGGGGTCGGTCACGCTGAGTGGCGGGTCGGGAACGGCGGTCAACTCAGTCCTCCAGGCGCTGCGAGAATGGACTTCAATCATGCCTGCTCCCGGAGAACTGACGCTCATCGCCCCGCGCCGGGCCAAGCCGCCGCGGCACCTCGCCGACCTGTCCGCGGCCGCGCGCCGAGCGGTCGTGGCGGAGCTGGGCGAGAAGCCCTTCCGCGCCGGTCAGCTGTCCCGGCATTACTTCGTGCACCACGCCGCGGACGCGGCGAGCTGGACCGACATCCCGGCCGGGGCCCGGGCCCGACTGGCCGCCGCCCTGTTTCCGCCGTTGCTGACCGCGGCCCGGGAGCTGACCTGCGACGCGGGCACCACGCACAAGACGCTGTGGCGGCTGTTCGACGGCGCCTTGGTGGAGTCCGTGGTGATGCGCTACCCGGACCGGATCACCGTGTGCGTGTCCTCCCAGGCCGGCTGCGGCATGAACTGCCCGTTCTGCGCCACCGGCCAGGCCGGGCTGACCCGGAACCTGTCCACCGCGGAAATCGTCGAGCAAGTAGTGGCGGCGGCGCGAGCGGTGCACAGCGGTGCGGTGGCGGGTGGTCCCGGCCGCGTGTCCAACGTGGTGTTCATGGGCATGGGCGAGCCGCTGGCCAACCCCGGCGCGGTGACCGATGCACTGCAGCGGCTGATTGACCCGCAGCCGGACGGGCTGGGCATCTCCCGGCGGTCCATCGTGGTGTCCACCGTCGGATTGGTGCCGGCCATCGGCAGGCTTGCGGACTCCGGTCTTGGGGTCACGCTCGCGCTGAGCCTGCATGCACCCGATGACGAACTGCGCGACACCCTGGTGCCGCTGAACCGGCGCTGGCCGGTGGCCGAGGTCGTCGGTGCCGCGCACGAGTACTGGCGGCGCACCGGGCGGCGGGTGTCCATCGAGTACGCGTTGATCCGCGACGTCAACGATCAGGCCGAGCGGGCGGACGGGCTGGGTCGGCTGTTGGTCGCCGGCGGCCGCGGCGCGGGCTGGGTGCACGTGAACCTGATCCCGCTCAATCCCACACCGGGTTCGGCCTGGACCGCATCGCGTCAGCGCGACGAGCGGGCGTTCGTGCGTCGGCTGGAGGCGCACGGCGTGGCGGTGACCGTGCGGGACACCCGCGGTCGGGAGATCGACGGTGCCTGCGGGCAACTGGCCGCCGCGCTCCCCTCATCTTCCTCCGGCGTTTCGGGGCATCAGGGGCCCGGGATAGCCCGAAACGCCGGACGAAGTGGTGATGGGGGTGCCGGGTGAACGGCGCGACCGAGGCGGTGGGCCGACACCTGCGCGATTGGTTCACCGGTCACCAGGTGTACGCCCTGGACCCGCCCGCGGACCTGGCCGATCGGGTGCCGGGGCTGCAGGTTATCGAGGTGCCCGCCGGCCCGCGGCTGGACCTGTGCACGTACCTGAGCCTGGGTTGCTTCGACGCAGTCGGGGTCAACGGCACGGGCATGGAGTTCGTGCTGACCGCGGCCGAACCCGACGTCGGGCACGTGGAGTCGGTGGCCATGGCCGCCGCGCAGCACTGCGGCACCCCGGCCGGTCGGTTGGACCGCGGCGCGGTGGTACCGCTGGGCCGGCCGTGGCTGCCCGGCTCGTCCTGCGACCGCTTGCTGGCCACCCTGCCCTACCCGTATGGCCCGAACTTCGAATACGTGCGCTGGAAGCGCAACACGCTGCGACTGCTGTGGTTGTTGCCCATCACGCCGGCCGAGGCCGCCTTCATCGCGGTGGATGGGGTGGAGGCCTTCGAGGCGCGGCTGGAGGGCATGGCAGTCTCGTTCACCGATCCGATGCGGCCCTCAGTGGTGTGATCGGCGGTGGCGAGGAGGGCCAGTGACCGAAAATCTGCGTGAGGTGCGCGACCGCATTGCGGCCGACATCGTGGGACGGCGCGATGAGCTCGCCCTGCTGCTCGCCGCGGTGGCGGCCGGGCGCGACGTGGTGCTGGAGGGCCCGCCGGGCACCTCGAAGAGCACCCTGGTCCGCGCGATCACCCGGCAGTGGGGCATCCCGATGCTGTTTGTCGAGGGCAACGCGGATCTGACGCCGGCAAAGCTGGTCGGCTACCACAGTCCGTCGCGGGTGATGCGTGCGGACTACAGCGCGGACACCTTCATCGAGGGCCCGTTGGTCGAGGCCATGCGCGCCGGGGGATTCCTCTACGTGGAGGAGATGAACCGGGCGCCCGAGGACACCCTGAACACGCTGCTGACGGCCATGGCGGAGCGTCAGTTGGCAGTACCGCGGGTGGGCACGGTGGTGGCGGCGCCCACCTTCCGGATCATTGCGTCGATGAACCCCTACGACAACGTGGGCACCACCCGGCTGTCCGCGTCCATCCACGACCGGTTCTGTCGGCTGGCGGTGGACTACCAGGACGACGCGGCGGAGCGCGGCATCGTCGCGCTGCGGGCACCGCTGGGTGACCTCGAGTCGGGGCTGCGGTCCCGGTTGGTCGCCGACGCGGTCGGATTGACCCGGGCGACCCGCACGCACCAGGACATCCGGTGGGGCAGCAGCGTGCGCGGCGCGATCGACCTGGCGTTGGTGGTGGCACGGCTGCTCGAACTGGAGGACGACGAGAACTACGCCGAGACCGTCTACCGGGCGATGACCGTGGCGCTGTCCGGGCGCATCCACCTCGACGACGTCGCCGAACGCACCCCGGAACAGGTGCTGCGCGCGATCTGGGAGGACCACTTCGTGCTCGCCCCGGCGCTGGCCGAGCCCGGTTGAAGGTCAGTCGCCGCGGACGGTCCGGTGCGACGGCCGCAGACCGCGCAGCGCAGCGGCGGATTGGCGCCCTTGCGGCGCAAACCCAAGACACTCGATGCCCCGCCGGTGCTGCGCCGGGCAACCGACTCCGGCGCGGCCGTGGCCGGGCGGGAAGGAGCGCCCGAGCGTCCGGGCCGGGACGGCACCGCACCCGGCCTCACCACCGAACGCGGGCGGTTGATCGCGGCGCCCGTCGAGCCGGACACCGACCCGCTGGTGCTGCGTCGCGCCCGGCAGATCGCGGCTCGGCTCGCGTTGCCCCGTCCGCCCCGACGGACCATCGCCCGACGGGGGGCGGGCGAGCTGGTCAGCGTGCCGTGGCGGGGCAGCGGGGACGACCTCGACCTCGACCGCACTCTGGAGCAGGTCCTCGCCATGCCGCAGCCGCGGGACGAGGACTTCGTGGTTCGCGAATTCATCCGCCCCCGCCGGGCCGTGGTGCTGCTCGTCGACGTCTCCGGGTCGATGCGCGGGGAGCGGGTGCGCACCGCAGCGGCCACCGTGGGGGCGTTGGCCGGCGAGTTCGTGCGCGACGCGCTCGCGGTGGTGGCCTTCGCCGCGGACGCCATGCTGCTGACCGGCCTCACCGATCACCTCGCACCCGGACGGTTGCTGGACACGATGGTGCGCATTCCGGCGAAAGGGCTGACCAACGTGGCGTTCCCCCTTCAAGTGGCCCGCGACCAATTGGCGAGCAGCCCGCTGCGCGAGGCCCGGGTGCTGCTGCTGTCCGACTGCGTGCACAACGCCGGGCCGGATCCCCGGCCGGAGGCCGCGCGCTTGCCCCGGGTGGACGTGCTGCTCGACTGCTCGGACGAACACGACCTGGACCTCGCCCGGGACCTTGCGCGGCTCGGCCGGGGCCGACTCGCGGTGATCCGGGATCACCGTCAGGTGGCGCCGGCGATCAGTCGGTTCTTCGCCGACTGACGCACCGTCACTCGGCGTGCGGAATCTTCCAGGGGAAGCTCGCGCCCGCGTCGATGACCTGGGTGGTGCCGGTGATCATGCGGGACTCCGCGGAGGCCAGGAACAGCACCAGATCGGCGATGTCCTCCGGCTCGACGAACGGAGTGTTCAACGCGTTCATGAACCGCAAGCCGGCCATGGCCTCTTCCTTGGACGGGTTGTCCAGTCCCAGGAACAGCTGGTAGGTGGCCGGGTTGTTGACCATGTCGGTGTTGACCACTCCGGGGTGCACCGAATTCACCCGGATGTTGTGCGGGGCCAGTTCCACCGCCAGCGTGCGCATCAGCCCGGTGACGCCGTGCTTGGCGGAGGTGTAGTGCGACAACATCGCGAACGGCAGCAGCCCGGCAATGGAACTGGTCAGGATGATCGATCCGCCGCGGCCGGCCTCGATCATGGCCGGGATGACCGCCTTGGTGGTCTTCCAGACACCGGTCAGGTTGACCGCGATCATCTGTTCCCACTCGTGCTCCGTCAGCTCCCACGACGGGCCCATGCTGGCGATGCCGGCGTTGACCACCAGGATGTCGATGCCGCCGAACTCGGCGACCGCGTCCGCGGCCATGGCCTGCAGGGCGCCCAGGTCACGCACGTCGACCTGGCGGGTGAGCACCCGACGGTCGCGCTCCTCGACCAGCTTCGCGGTGGCCGCCAGGTCGTCCGGGGTCGACATCGGGTACGGCACGGTGTCCAGCTGGCCACAGATGTCAACGGCGACGATGTCCGCGCCCTCCTCGGCCAGCCGCAGCGCATGGGCGCGGCCCTGGCCGCGAGCGGCACCGGTGACGAAGGCGACCTTCCCCGAAACGCGTCCCATGCGTGCTCCCCAGTCGATCGGCGTGTGCTGGGCAGCCTGGTCTGATCCGAGAAGACGCGCAAGGATGGCGGTATGGGTGCCTACTCCGACGCGTTCCGCCGCAGCCTCGACGACCCCGACGGTTTCTGGGGGGAGGCCGCGGACGCGGTCGATTGGGTGCGCCAACCCACCGTGGTGTGCGACAACGCCGCGGCGCCGTTCGTGCGGTGGTTCCCCGACGGGCAGCTCAACACCTGCCACAACACGTTGGACCGGCACGTGGAGAACGGCCGGGCGGACCAGATCGCGCTCATTCATGACAGCGCGATGACCGGCACGAAGCGAAAGCTCACCTACCGCGAGCTACGAGACGAGGTCGCCAAGTTCGCCGGTGTGCTGGCCTCCCTCGGGGTGACCCGCGGGGACCGGGTGGTCATCTACATGCCGATGGTCCCCGAGGCCGTGGTGGCGATGTTGGCCTGTGCCCGGCTGGGCGCGGTGCACTCGGTGGTGTTCGGCGGCTTCGCTCCGCGCGAGTTGGCCGACCGGATCAACGACGCCGAACCGGTGGTGATCGTCGCCGGGTCCTGCGGGATCGAACCGACCCGCATCGTGGAGTACAAGCCGATGGTGGACGCGGCGATCGAGGCCGCGGATCACAAGCCCGGACACTGCGTGATCTTCCAGCGCGAGCAGTGCCGCGCGGAGATGGGGCCGCGCGACGTCGACTGGCACGACGCGATGGCGAAGGCGACCCCGGCGGACTGCGTGCCGGTGGACGCCACCGACCCGCTCTACATCCTCTACACCTCCGGCACCACCGGTCGACCCAAGGGCATCGTGCGGGACAACGGCGGGCACGCGGTGGCCCTGCAGTGGAGCATCACCAACATCTTCGGGCTCAAGCCCGGCGAGGTGTGGTGGACCGCCTCCGACGTCGGCTGGGTGGTCGGGCACTCCTACATCGTCTATGCGCCGCTGCTGCTCGGCGCGACGACGGTGCTCTACGAGGGCAAGCCGGTGGGCACCCCGGATGCGGGCGCGTTCTGGCGGGTGATCGCCGAGCACGGCGTGGTCACCCTGTTCACCGCGCCCACGGCGTTCCGCGCGATCAAGCGCGAGGACCCCGAGGGCAAGTTCATGGCCGACCACGACCTGTCGGCGTTCCGCGCGCTGTTCCTGGCGGGCGAGCGACTGGACCCGGACACCTTCCACTGGGCGTCGCAAAAGCTCGGTGTGCCGATCGTCGACCACTGGTGGCAGACGGAGAGCGGCTGGCCGATCGTGGCCAACCCGTTGGGCCTGGAGCAACTGCCGATCAAGGCGGGTTCGCCCACGGTGCCCATGCCCGGCTGGGACGTGCAGGTGCTCGACGGGGAGGGCAAACCCTGCCCGCCCGACGTGGAGGGCGCGATCTGCATCAAGCTGCCGATGGCGCCCGGCGCTCTGCCCACCCTGTGGCACGACGACGAGCGCTACATCGCCTCCTACCTGACCGCGTACGACGGCTGGTACCTGTCCGGCGACGGCGGTTACATCGATGCCGACGGCTACGTCTACGTGCTCGGCCGCACCGACGACGTGATCAACGTCGCCGGACACCGGTTGTCCACCGGCTCCATGGAGGCGGTGTTGGCCCAACACCCGGCGGTCGCCGAATGCGCGGTGATCGGCGTCAAGGACGAGCTCAAGGGTCAGGTACCGCGCGGGCTCGTGGTGCTCAAGTCCGGCGTGCAGGTCGACGAGGAGACGGTGTGCGCCGAACTGGTGGCCGCGATCCGCGAGCAGATCGGCGCGGTGGCCGCCTTCAAGCGGGCCGACGTCGTCCCTGCACTACCCAAGACGCGCTCGGGCAAGATCCTGCGCAAGACCATGCGCAACATCGCCGACGGCCGTCCGGAGATGATCCCGTCGACCATCGAGGACGCCACCGTGCTGGATAAGTTGCGCCCGATCCTGAGCGGGGATTAGGCGGAGGACTTCTTCGGGGCCAGATCGGCGCAGGCCAGCTTCGGCGGCGTGGCCTCGTCGGTGGACGAGCCGGGCGCGCGCTTGAGGTGAATCACCACCGACTTCGCGTCGGAGTTCACCGGCTTGTCCGCGGTCGTCTTCGCGCTGCCCTTGCCGCCCGAGGTCACCGTGACCGGGGTCAGCCAGACCTCATTCGGCGGCTTCGCCTCACCGCCGGGGGTGAACTGGAAGTGGGTTCCGCCGCCGTTGTCCGAGCAGGCCTGCTTGTGCACGTGTGCGATGTAGACGGCCTTCGGGTCCAACCCGGTGGCGGCGATGCTCACCGTGGTGCCGGACTTGCTGATCACCATCGTCGCGGTGCCGCCGATTGTCCCGGTGCCCGCGGGGGCAGCGGCGAGGTTGCTGAACGTGCCCTGGTAGGTGCCCGTATCCAGCGCCTCCGGGGTGCTGGTCGCCGTCGGCGAGCTCATGTCCATGCCGCCCATCGCCTCAGAGGACGGGGTCGGCGAGGCCGCGGTCGACCCGGTGCCGCCGCTGGACTGGTTGGCGTTGTCCTTGCTGCCACCTCCCCCGCACGCGGTCAGCAGCATCATGGCCGCCGTTACCGGCGCGATCACTCGTCGCGAACCCCACGCCCGCGTTGATAGTCGTCCGACGTCCACCGCCGCCTCCTCGCCAATGAAAATACCGACGTGCCTCGGTATATCCGCTAGCGAGTGGCGAATACCAGGAGGGGGTTATACCGGTCGGGTAACGGGTGATCAGATCGCGGACACGCCGCCGCAACAGCTCAGGGTGAACAATGGCCTGATGACCGCGCCCCGCGAGGTGGTGATCCTCGGGTCCACCGGTTCCATCGGGACCCAGGCCCTCGATGTGGTGCGCCACGCTCCGGACCGGTTCCGGGTGGTTGGCCTGGGCGCCGGCGGCGGCAACGTCGACCTGCTCGCCGCGCAGGCCTTGGAGTTCGCCGTCGACGTGGTCGCGGTGGCCCGGGCGACCGCGGTGGCCGATCTGCAACTGGCGTTGTTCGCGGCCGCACAGAGCCGGGGGTTCAGCGCGGGCCGGCACCAACTGCCGAAGATCCTGGCCGGCCCGGACGCGCTGACCGAATTGGCCGCCTGGCCCGCCGACGTGGTGCTCAACGGCATCACCGGATCGGTCGGCTTGGCGCCCACCCTGGCCGCGCTGGGCACCGGCCGGCCGTTGGCCCTGGCCAACAAGGAATCGTTGATCGTCGGCGGCCCCCTGGTCACCGCGGCCGCCGCGCCTGGCCAACTGGTACCGGTGGACAGCGAGCACTCGGCGATCGCGCAGTGCCTGCGCGGCGGCCGGCGCGACGAGGTGGCCCGCCTGGTGCTCACCGCCAGCGGTGGCCCGTTCCGCGGGCGCAATGCCGCCGAACTACAAGAAGTGACGCCGGCCGAGGCGCTGGCCCACCCGACCTGGGACATGGGTCCGGTGGTCACCGTCAACTCGGCCACGTTGGTGAACAAGGGCCTGGAGTTGATCGAGGCGCATCTGCTGTTCGACATCCCGCTGGACGCGATCGACGTGGTGGTACACCCGCAGTCGATCGTGCACTCCATGGTCACCTTCACCGACGGCTCGACCCTCGCCCAGGCCGGCCCGCCGGACATGCGGCTGCCGATCGCGCTGGGCCTGGCCTGGCCGGACCGCGTGCCCGGCGTGGCCGCGCCGTGCACCTGGGAGACAGCCGCGCGTTGGGACTTCGCGCCGCTGGACACCGCCGCGTTCCCCGCGGTGGAACTGGCCCGCCAGTGCGGGCGCGACGGTGGCACCGTGCCGGCCGTGTTCAACGCGGCCAACGAGGAGTGCGTGGCCGCCTTCCTGGCCGGTCGACTGCCGTTCGTCGGCATCGTGGAGACAGTGGCCGCAGTTGTGTCCGATCATGAGGGGCGCGGAGGGGACGGGACGCTGAGCCTCACCGACGTCCTCGAGGCCGAAAGCTGGGCGCGCGAGCAGGCCCGACATAGGGTCGGTGCGGGGACCGGATCGGGAAGGGGGGCAGGCAGATGACGCTGATCGGCGTCCTGCTGTTCGTCTTCCTGCTGATGATGTCGGTGGCCATCCACGAGTTCGGCCACCTGCTCACCGCAAAGGCCTTCGGCATGAAGGCCACCGAATACTTCATCGGCTTCGGCACCAAAATCTGGTCGTTCCGCCGCGGCGAGACCGAATACGGTCTCAAAGCCATTCCGGCCGGCGGCTACGTGAAGATCGTCGGGATGTCCGACCTGGAGACGGTCTCCGAGGAGGACGCGCCGCGCGCGTTCTACCGCTACTCCGCACCACGCCGGCTGATCGTGCTGTCCGCCGGGTCGATCTCGCACCTGGTGATCGGCTTCGTGCTGTTCGTCATCGTGCTCAGCGGCTTCGGCACCCGGGCGCTCACCACCTCCATCGACAACGTCGAGGCCTGCATCCCGGCCGCCGGATCCACCAACCCCTGCGGCCCGTCCGACCCGGCTTCCCCGGCGCGGGCCGCGGGCCTGCAGTCGGGCGACCGGGTGGTGGCGGTGGCCGGCAAGCCGGTGGCGAAGTGGGAGGACGCCACCCGCGCGATCCGCGCACACGGGCCGGGCCCGTTGGCCATCACCGTGCAGCGCGGCGAGGCGACTCTCACCCTCACCCCGGACCTGGTCAGCCGGACCAGGCCGGATCTGGACCATCCCGACCGCGACGTTTCGGTCGGCGTGCTCGGCGTGGAACCGCAGCAACACACCGTTCACGCGGGCCCGATCGCCGGCTCGCGCCACTCGATCTCGCTGATCGGGCAGACGCTCAAAGCCAGCGTGTCCGCGCTGTGGCACATCCCGCAGAAGATCCCGAACCTGATCTCCTCGTTGGACGGCGGACAGCGGGACAAGCAGGGCCTGGTCGGCGTGGTCGGCGCGGCACGAATCTCCGGGGAGACCTTCTCCACCCAGCACGCCTCGTTCGCCGATCGGATGTCCAGCGTGCTGCTGAACGTGGCCGGGCTGAACATCTTCATCGGTCTGTTCAACGCGCTGCCACTGCTGCCGCTGGACGGCGGACACATGGCAGTCGTCTCCTACGAGTCGAGCCGCCGCCGGCTCTATCGCCGCATCGGCCGCGCGGACCCGGGTCGGGTGGACATGACCAAGTTGCTGCCGATGGCCTACGGCTTCCTGATCCTGGTGGTGGGGCTCACTGTTCTTCTGGTGGCCGCCGACCTGGTCAATCCCGTCACGATCAGTTGAACATAAGCTCGATGTCATGAGCGTCGCTCTTGGCATGCCTGGCGTACCGCCGCCGTCGCTGGCCACCCGGCGTCGGTCGCGGCAGATCATGGTCGGGTCGGTGGCAGTGGGCGGGGACGCGCCCGTGTCAGTGCAGTCGATGTGCACCACGCTGACCGCAGACGTGGATGCCACCCTGCAGCAGATCGCGGAATTGACCGCCGCGGGTTGCCAGATCGTGCGGGTCGCGGTGCCCAGCCAGGACGACGCGGACGCGCTGGGCGAGATCGCCCGCCATTCCTCCATCCCGGTGATCGCGGACATCCACTTCCAACCCAAGTACGTGTTCGCCGCGATCGACGCCGGCTGCGCCGGGGTTCGGGTGAACCCCGGCAACATCAAGAAGTTCGACGACAAGGTCGGCGAGATCGCGCGGGCGGCCAAGGACGCCGGGATCTCCATCCGCATCGGCGTGAACGCCGGGTCGCTGGACCCGCGGTTGCTGCAGAAGTACGGCCGGGCCACCGCCGACGCGCTGGTGGAATCCGCGCTGTGGGAGGCCTCGCTGTTCACCGAGCACGACTTCCACGACTTCAAGATCTCGGTGAAGCACAACGACCCGGTGGTGATGATCGACGCCTACCGCAAGCTGGCCGCGGCCTGCGATCACCCGCTGCACCTGGGCGTCACCGAGGCCGGTCCGGCCTTCCAGGGCACCATCAAGTCCGCGGTGGCCTTCGGCGCGCTGCTGGCCGAGGGCATCGGGGACACCATCCGGGTTTCGCTGTCCGCGCCGCCGGTCGAGGAGGTCAAGGTCGGCAACCAGATCCTGGAGTCCCTGGGCCTGCGCGAGCGCGGCCTGGAGATCGTGTCCTGCCCGTCCTGCGGACGCGCCCAGGTGGACGTCTACACCCTGGCCAACCAGGTGACCGCCGGGCTGGAGGGGCTGGAGGTGCCGCTGCGGGTAGCCGTCATGGGCTGCGTGGTGAACGGCCCCGGCGAGGCCCGGGAGGCCGACCTGGGGGTGGCCTCGGGCAACGGGAAGGGTCAGATCTTCGTCCGCGGTGAGGTAATCAAGACCGTTGCGGAATCCGCGATCGTGGAAACACTGATCGAGGAGGCCTTGCGCTTGGCCGAGGAGATGGCCGCTGACGGCGTAGCCTCTGGGGAACCGACGGTCGAGGTCGCGCCGCGGTAGTTGTGCGGCGCTTGGGGAAGGAGCCTTCGGTGCTCGACACACCCAGGGCTGCGCCCTACCGGAGTTCTGTCAGGCAGTTGTCCCGCGGCACCGTCCGGGTCCTCGGCCCCGCCGACCTGCCCGCCGCGACCCGGCTGGGCGCACTCGACCCGGTGGCCAACGTCTTCGTGCTCTCCCGGCTGCGGTCGGTCGGCCTGGGCGCACCGCGGTCCGGCGGGGAGATGTGGGGCCACCACCGCGACGGTGAACTGACCGCGATGTGTTACTTCGGCGCCAACGTGGTGCCGGTGGCCGCCGACGCCGAGGCGGTGGCCGCTTTCGGTGAGCAGGCGGCGACCCTGCCCCGCCGGTGCTCCTCGATCGTCGGCCGCGCCGAACAGGTGCTGCCGCTGTGGCAACGCTTGGCGCCGGCCTGGGGACCGGCCCGGGAGATCCGGTCCGGGCAGCCGCTGCTCGAGCTCGACGGTCCCGTGCGGCACGCGCCGGACCCCGGCGTTCGGGTGGTCCGCCCGGCCGAACTGGACCTGCTGTTGCCCGCCTGCGTGGCGATGTTCACCGAGGAGGTCGGCATTTCCCCGATGGCCGCCGACGGCGGCGCGCTGTACCGGGCGCGGGTGCGCGAGCTGATCGAGACCCGACGGGCCTATGCCCGCATCGAGGACGGCGAGGTGGTGTTCAAGGCCGAGGTGGGCGCGGCATCCGGCGGCGTGTGCCAGGTGCAGGGCGTGTGGGTCAACCCGGCGCACCGTGGCCGCGGACTGGCCGCCGGCGGCATGGCTGCGGTCGTCGAGTTGGCCCGGCGGGAGGTGGCGCCGATCGTGAGCCTGTACGTGAACGACTACAACCTCATCGCCCGGGCCGTGTATCGCCGCGTCGGTTTCCGGCAGGCCGCGACGTTCTGCTCGGTGCTGTTCTGAGCGGACTGTGGACGTGGTCGTGATCGAACCCCTCGACCTACTGGGTCGAGCCGCGGAGACCGGTGCGGTGCAGGAGGCGGCGCTCGGCCCGGTGCCGCCGGACCGCTACGCGGTGCTCAACCGGCACGTGCACTACCCCGGGTTCCGGGCCTTCGGCGCCTTCGAGGACGACCGCATGGTCGGCTACACCTACGGCACCGACTGCGCCGAGGGACAGTGGTGGTTCGACCAGGTGCGTCGCGGGCTGCTCGCTGCGCAGCACGTCGGCTGGGTCGACCACGCGCACGCGGTCACCGAACTGCATGTGCTGCCCGGTCATCAGGGCCGCGGCGTGGGCTACGCCCTGCTCAACCGGCTGCTCGCCGCCACCGATCGGCCGATCGCGCTGCTGTCCACCTACGACCTGCCCTCGGCCGCCCGTCGGCTGTACCGGCGGGTGGGGTTTCAGGACCTGGTCACCGGATTCCGATTCGGTGTCACCCCGCAACCCTTCGCCCTGATGGGTGCGCATTTGCCCCTAAACGCCGGGTCGGGGCGGCGCGACGAAGCTGCGGAAATCCCTGAGTCGCGCGGATAACCGTCCTACGCTGGGTAAGACGTGCGAGGTGTGCGACGAGGCATGGTGACGACACGATGAAGGCCCGGGACCCGCGGATGAAGCTGACGCTGCTGTGGATCGCCGCAGCGATCACCGGCCTGCTCATCGGCTCGATCTCGTTCTTCGACGACAACCCGCCCTCCCGGTTGCTCGCGGTGCTGCTGGTGCTCGGCGCGCTCCCGTTCGGCCTCGCCCGCCCCACCACACCGGTGATCTGGGCGCTGGTCATCGGGTGGCCGACCGCGGTGATGCGCACTGCGGACATCGGCTGGGTTTCCATCCTGATGCTGATCTACTGCGTGGTCGGTGTGTACCTCGGCGACTGGATCGCCACCTGGTGGTCGGAGGCGCACCCGCAGCTGCCGGCCAATCGGGCGCCGCACACCGCGGCGGAGAGCGACCAGACCCAGCTGGCCGCGGATGGCACCGCGATTGCCGACGACGGCCTGCCCCCGACGCTTCCGGAGCGGTGGACCTCAGGGCGTGGGTGACGGACTGACGCCGGGGCGCACCAGCCCCGGGAACTGCGGGGCCTGACCGCCCCAACCGGTCTCCCGCACCGCGGCGTCGGCCAGCGCGTGCGCAGCAAAGCCCCGTAGGTCGTCGTTGGCCGCGGCGACCAGATCCCCGTAGGCCAGCGCCATCAGACGTTCCACGTTGGCGGCCAGCGCCTGCGCAGCCACCGGGGTGAGCACCGGGCTGGGCACTTGATAGGCCGCATCGGGTTCGGCGGGTTTGGCCCCGCCCTCGATCACGTACTCACGTAGCCGGTCGCGGCGGGCGCGGTGTTGATCCAGCGCGGCCGAGGCGTCCCGGCGGGGCTGACCGGCCAGTTGCGCGGCGATCACCCCGTAGGCGTAGATCGCCGCGTGCTCCGCGCTCAGCGCCCGTTGCAGCACATCGACGGGAATCGTGCTCATGACTTGCCACCCGGGGCGGCCAACAGGCTCGCGTGGGCGGCCTCGCACCCACCGATCGAGGCGAGCAGCCGCGCCAGGTCCGGCGACTGGGCCCGTTTGCACTGGTCCACCCGACGGTCCGCGGCGGCCTTCTCCGCGGCGGCCAGCTCGGCGAGCGCGCCGGTCGATGGCTTGGCCGAGGGTTCGCCGCCAACCCCGGACGTGGCCGACGGCGATGGGCCGACCGTGGCCGTCGCGCCCAGCGCCTGCAGGTGTGCAAGGTGATCCGCGCGCAACGCGATGATCTTCTTGGGCACCGAGCGCGGCGCGTTGTCGTAGCGGGCGATCAGATCCCGGGTGTCCGCGATCGCCTCGGTCAGCACCGCGGCGTCCGCGTCGACACCCTTGCCGTTCCCGCCGCCGGGGCCCTTGTCACCCGATGAACTGCTGGAACAGCCGACCAGGCCGGCCAGCGAGACCACCGCCAGGCCAATTACGCCACGTCGGGACAGCACGTGCGGACGTTACAACACGGGGCCGGGAATCCGACCGCACGTCGGGCGGAGGGGCGCGCCGGGTGCTCGCGGCAATACTGTGTGTTCTCGCGAGCCGGTCGCGATGGGAGGTGCGCGCATGGGCGCTCCGGATCGGGCATTGCCGGCTCGGTTGGCCGCAGTGCTGGGTCCCGCCGTGGGCGACCTCGGCGTGGACCTGGAGGGCATCGAGATCAGCCCTGCCGGGCGCCGCCGCGTGCTGCGCGTGGTGGTGGATCGAGACGGGGGCGTGGACCTGGACGCCGTCGCCGACGTCAGTCGAGCGGTGTCCGCGGCACTCGATGCCGACGATGTGATGGGGGCGGACCCGTACGTGCTGGAAGTGACCAGTCCCGGCGTGGACCGCCCGCTCACCCACCCGCGGCACTGGCGGCGGGCCGCCGGGCGAACGGTGCGCGCGGAACGGCGCAGCGGCGGGCCGGTGACCGGGCGGGTGCTGGCCGCCGATGCTGACGGCGTGGACCTGGACACCGGTGATCCGACGCCGACGCGGCTGCCCTACGCCGCGGTCGCCCGGGCCCGGATCCAGGTGGAGTTCGGTTCGAGCGCGGAGCGAAAGGAGGAGGGCTGATGGACATCGACATGAGCGCCCTGCGGGCGCTGGAACGGGAGAAACAGATCTCCTTCGGCCTGCTCGTCGAGGCGATCGAGGCAGCCCTGCTCATCGCCTACCACCGCACCGACGGGTCGGTGCCGCATGCCCGGGTCGAGTTGGACCGCGGCAGCGGCCACGTGGTGGTCTGGGCCAGCGAGCTCGGCCCCGAGGGTGAGCCATTGGGCGAGTACGACGACACCCCGGGCGATTTCGGACGGATCGCGGCCACCACCGCGAAGCAGGTGATCCTGCAGCGGTTGCGCGACGCCGAGGACGAGGTCACCTACGGGGAGTACCTGGGCCGCGAGGGCGACATCGTGTCCGGTGTCATCCAGCAGGGCAAGGATCCCAAGGCGGTGCTGGTCGACCTGGGAAAGGTGGAGGCGATCCTGCCGCCGCAGGAGCAGGTGCCCGGCGAGGACTACGCGCACGGATCCCGGATCAAGTGCTACGTCGTGGGCGTGCGCAAGGGCGTGCGCGGGCCGTCGGTAACGCTGTCCCGCACCCACCCGAACCTGGTGCGTCGGCTGTTCGCGCTGGAAGTGCCGGAAATTGCCGACGGCACCGTGGAGATCGCCGGCATCGCCCGGGAGGCCGGGCACCGCACCAAGATCGCGGTGAAGTCCAACCGGGCCGGGGTGAACGCCAAGGGCGCGTGCATCGGACCGATGGGCGCCCGGGTGCGCAACGTGATGAACGAGTTACACGGAGAGAAGATCGACATCGTCGACTGGTCCGAGGACCCCATCGAGATGGTTGCGCACGCGTTGTCCCCGGCCCGGGTCAGCTCCGTCGAGGTGGTGGACGCGGACGCACGTGCCGCCCGGGTAGTGGTGCCCGACTACCAACTGTCGCTGGCCATCGGCAAGGAGGGCCAGAACGCGCGCCTGGCCGCCCGGCTGACCGGCTGGCGCATCGACATCCGGTCGGACACCGCGGTCGAGCCCGGGCCGGGCGCCGCCGCGGACGGGTCCGGGTGAGCGAGGCGCTAGACTGCTCGTGGTTCACCGCACGTGTCCGGCTCGCGACATGAGTAACCCGCAGCGCACCTGCATCGGGTGTCGGGAACGGACGTGGGCGGAGAACCTGCTACGGGTTGTCGTGGTCGAGGGCGTCGCTGTCCCCGACCCTCGACGCCGGATGCCGGGACGCGGTGCGTCTGTGCATCCAGATGTTGAGTGCCTTACCCTCGCGCTGCGTCGTCGGGCGTTCGCGCGTGCCCTGCGGATCACCGGTCCGTTGGACACCGCGGGGCTGGAGGAGTTCGTGCTCCGGCAGGGGGAAGAGAACCCGGCAAGATGAGTGGCGAACGACGTACGGAACCAATTGGAAGCAGGTCGATTGCGATGAGCGCGCGATGAGCACGCAGCGATGAGTACCAGCCTGAACTAAAGGTCCGTGCGCGAGCCCGGGCCAGAAGGAGAACAGTGGCCAAGGTCCGGGTCTACGAACTCGCCAAGGAGTTCGGCGTAGAGAGCAAGGTCGTCATGGCCAAGCTCCAGGAGTTGGGCGAATTCGTCCGCTCCGCGTCCAGCACCATCGAGGCCCCGGTGGTGCGCAAACTTCAAGAGGCCTTCCCGGCCGGCGCCCCGGCAAAGCCGGCCGCGCGTCGGACGGCGCCCAAGCCTCCGCCCGCGGAGGCCGCGCCGGCCGCGGTAGCCGCGGTGGCGGCTCCGCCTGCGGCACCCACGCCGGCGGTGACTCCTGCTGCGCCGCAGCCTGCGGCGGCACCGGCGGCTCCGGCCGCGGCGGTGGCCCCGCCCGCTCCGCCGCCCGCGCCCGCGGCCCCTCCGGCTGCGCCGGCCGTGGCACCGGCGGCTGCGGCACTGGCGCCGGCGGCTCCGCCCGCGCCCGTCGAGGACGCCCCACGCCAGGCGTCGGCGGGTGGCCCACGGCCGGGTCCGAGCATGCGTCCGACCGGTCCACGGCCGGGCAACAATCCCTTCACCTCGGCGGCCAGCGGCATGGCCCGCCCGCCGGCGCGTAACGCGCCGCGGCCGGGTGCGCCGTCCGGTCCGGGTGCCCCCGCGGCGCCCGGTGGCCCGCGTCCGCCCGCCACGGGCGGTCCGCGGCCGGGCGGTGCCGGCGGCCCGCGTCCGAGCCCCGGCGGCATGGGTGCCCGTCCCGCCGGTCCCGGTGCTCGACCGGCCGGTCCCGGTGGTCCGGGTGCGCGACCGGGTGGTCCGGGTGCCCGTCCCGGTGGTCCCGGGGCACGCCCCGGCGGTGGTGGCGGCGGCGGTTTCGCCGGCCGTCCCGGTGGTGGTGGCGGCGGGTTCGGCGGTCGTCCGGGTGGTCCTGGCGGAGCGCCGGGCGGTGCGCCGGGTGGCGGCGGCTTCGGCGGTCGTCCGGGTGGCCCCGGGGGTGGCGGCGGAGGCCGCGGCCGCGGTGGTACCGCGGGCGCCTTCGGGCGTCCGGGCGGGCGGCCGACCAAGGGCCGCAAGTCCAAGAAGCAGCGCCGTCAAGAGTTCGACAACATGCAGGCGCCGTCGATCGGTGGCGTGTCGCTGCCGCGTGGTCAGGGCCAGACGGTCCGGCTGCCGCGCGGCTCGTCGCTGACCGACTTCGCGGAGAAGATCGGCGCGAACCCGGCCTCGCTGGTCGCGGTGATGATGCACCTCGGCGAGATGGTGACGGCCACTCAGTCCGTCGGTGACGACACCCTGGAGCTGCTCGCCCAGGAGCTCAACGTGGTGCTCGAGATCGTCTCTCCGGAGGACGAGGACCGCGAGCTGTTGGAGACCTTCGACTTGTCCTGGGGCGAGGACGAGGGCGGCGAGGAAGACCTGATGATCCGCCCGCCGGTGGTCACCGTCATGGGTCACGTCGACCACGGCAAGACCAAGCTGCTGGACGCCATCCGCAACACCAACGTGATGGGCGGCGAGGCCGGTGGCATCACCCAGCACATCGGTGCCTACCAGGTCATCGCGCACCCGGGCGAGGACCGCGAGCGCGCCATCACCTTCATCGACACTCCGGGTCACGAGGCCTTCACCTCGATGCGGGCCCGTGGTGCGCAGGTCACCGACATCGCGGTGTTGGTGGTCGCGGCCGACGACGGTGTGAAGCCGCAGACGATTGAGGCGCTGAACCACGCGCAGGCCGCGGGCGTACCGATCGTGGTGGCGGTGAACAAGATCGACAAGGAGGGGGCCGACCCCGCCAAGGTGCGCGGTCAGCTCACCGAGTACGGCTTGGTGGCCGAGGAGTACGGCGGCGAGACCATGTTCGTGGACGTCTCGGCCAAGCAGGGCATCAACATCGACGGCCTGCTCGACTCGATCATCCTGACCGCGGATGCGGCCCTGGACCTACGGGCCAATCCGACTCAGGACGCGCAGGGCGTGGCGATCGAGGCGCACCTGGACCGCGGTCGCGGTCCGGTGGCCACCGTGCTGGTGCAGCGCGGCACGCTGCGCCCGGGCGACTCGATCGTCGCGGGTGACGCCTTCGGTCGGGTGCGGGCGTTGCTCGACGAGCACGGCAACACGCTGCCCGAGGCGGGCCCGGCCCGTCCGGTCATGGTGCTCGGCCTGACCTCGGTGCCCGGCGCCGGGGACAACTTCCTGGTGGTCTCCGAGGACCGGGTGGCCCGGCAGATCGCCGAGCGGCGGGAGGCGCGCGAGCGCAACGCGCAGCTGGCTCGTCAGCGGGGCCCGCGCATCGGTCTGGAGAACTTCGCCGACGCGCTCGCCCAGGGCAAGCGCGACGAGCTGTTGCTCATCCTCAAGGGCGACGTCTCCGGTTCGGTTGAGGCCCTGGAGGACGCGCTGCTCAAGATCGAGGTCGGCGACGACGTCTACCTGCGGGTCATTCACCGCGGTGTCGGTGCGATCACCGAGTCCGACGTCGACCTGGCCGCGGCCTCCGGTGCGGTGATCGTCGGCTTCAACGTGCGTGCCGAGGGCAAGTCCCGTGAGGCGGCCGATCGGGCCGGGGTGGAGATCCGCTTCTACTCGGTCATCTACCAGGCGATCGAGGAGATCGAGGCCTCGCTCAAGGGCATGCTCAAGCCGGAGTTCGAGGAAATTCAGCTGGGCACCGCGGAGATCCGCGAGGTGTTCCGCTCCTCGAAGTTCGGCAACATCGCCGGCTGCCTCGTGCGGTCGGGCGAGATCAAGCGCAACAGCAAGGCGCGCCTGGTCCGCGACGGCGCGGTGGTGGCGCCGAGCCTCACCATCGAGTCGCTGCGTCGGTTCAAGGACGACGCCAGCGAGGTGCGTGAGGGCTTCGAGTGCGGTATCGGCCTGGGGTCGTTCAACGACATCAAGGTCGATGACGTGATCGAGACCTTCGAGATGCGGGAGAAGCCCAGGGCCTGATGTTCGTCGGGAGCCTGTCGATCGACGTGTTGCTCGGCGATGTGCACTCGCTGAAGGAGAAGCGGGGTGTGGTGCGGCCGATCCTGGCCGAGCTGGTCCGCAAGTACCCGGTCTCGGCCGCCGAGGTCGGGGACCAGGACCTGCACCGCCGCGCCCTGCTCGGCGTCGCGTTCGTCTCGGCGGACGCGGCGCATTGCCGGGAGGTGCTCTATGCCTGCGAGGCGTTGGTCGCCGGGCGTCCGGAGATCGACGTGCTGAGTGTGCGTGAGCGACTTTATGGAGAGGACGACTGACCGATGGTTGCCTCGGCGGCGGCACAGGCGCGCGCCCGCAAGTTGGCCGACCGGATCAAGGTCGTGGTGGCGGAGACGCTCGAGATGCGGGTCAAGGACCCGCGGCTCGGCTTCGTCACCGTCACCGACGTGCGGGTGACCTTCGACCTGCGTGAGGCGACTGTCTTCTACACCGTCTATGGCGAGGAGGACGAGCGGGCGAGCAGCGCGGCCGCATTGGAAAGTGCCAAAGGCGTGCTGCGCACCGAGGTGGGTCGACAGACCGGGGTGCGCCACACCCCCTCGCTGGCCTTCATCCCCGACGCGCTGCCGGACACCGCGAAAACCATCGACGACCTGCTCGCCGTCGCCGCCGCCGCGGACGCCGAGGTGCACCAGCGGGCCGCGGGTGCCCAGTACGCGGGCGAGGCCGATCCGTATCGGCACCCTGACGAGGACGACGAAGAGGAAGCGTGAGTGGGCCGAAGGCGCAACCCGGGCCGGGCGGACTGGTGCTGGTCGACAAGGCCGCCGGGATGACCTCGCACGACGTGGTCGCGCGGGTGCGCAGGTTGGCGGGGACGCGCAAGGTTGGGCACGCCGGGACGCTGGACCCGATGGCCACCGGGGTGCTGGTGGTCGGGGTGGAACGGACCACCCGGCTGTTGGGCTATCTCGCGGGTGGGGACAAGAGCTATACGGCGACGATTCGGCTGGGTGAGTCCACCGACACCGACGACGCCGCCGGATCGATCCTCGCCGCGGTCGATGCCAATGTGGGTGAGGCCGCGATCCGCGAGGCCGTCGGGAAGCTGACCGGGGACATCCTGCAGGTGCCGACCACGATCTCGGCGATCAAGGTCGACGGGGAACGGGCGTACAAGCGGGCCCGGGCCGGTGAGGACGTGGAGTTGGCTGCTCGACCGGTGACCGTGCACCAATTCGAGGTTGGGGAATTGCGTCCGGGTGGCGTGGTGCTCGACGTGGATGTCGAGGTGCGCTGCTCGACCGGCACCTACGTCCGTGCGCTCGCCCGCGACCTCGGTGCGGCGCTGGGCGTGGGTGGGCACCTGACGGCGTTGCGCCGGATCAGCGTCGGACCGTTCGACCTCGCCGCGTGCCGCTCGTTGGAGCAGCTCGCCGAGGAACTGGTGGTGCTGCCGTTGGCCGCGGTCGCTCGAGCGGCGTTCCCCTGCCGAGAGCTCGACGATCTGGCCGCCCGGATCATCGGCAACGGCGGATGGATCCCCGCCGAGGAGGGCCACGGCGACGGCCCGGTGGCCGCATTCGGGCCGGACGGGGAGCTGGTGGCGTTGTTGGGGGACAAGAACGGTCGCAGTTGGCCGGTGGTCGGCTTCACCGGCGCCGGCTGAGCACGCCCGGGCTAACCGGCGTGGCGTGACTCAGAGCAGCGACAATGACCGCGTCCGCTGCTCCGTCGGCTCGGTCGCCTCGGTCGCCTCGGGCAGGTAGCCCCACGCACCGCACAGTTCGAGCAGCTCCCCGGGGATGGGGCCCGACGGCACCGGACGCGCCGCCTGCACCCGCCCGGAGCGGATCTTGTCCCGCCAGTCGCCCAATCCACGGGTGAACGACTCGTCGCCGTCCAGGTAGTCGAGCATGGCCGGGTCCCAGTCCAGACCGAGGAATCGACAGATGCGCCGGGTCTGCTCGACGGGATCTGCGGTCAGCTCCTCGTACCGCAGCGTCATGCCGGGCAGGTTCTGCCGGGCCACCTCCACCGCCCGCATCGACTTGAGCACCTTGGCCAACACCTCGTCCCGGCTGCGTCGCCCGGCATGCGCTTCCGCCCAGGACGCGGCGACGGTGGCCGGGTGGCGCAACAGGAACAGGAAGCGGGCGTCCGGCCAGCAGGCCACCAGCCGCTGCCAGATCAGAGCGTTGTTCGGGGTTTTCTCGACCAGGACCTGCTTGCCGCTGCGCTGCAGTTGGCGGTGCAGCACCCGGTCCCAGAGCAGGTGTTCCAACTCCATCGAGGGCATGTCCAGCTCGGAAAACGCGGCGGCGGTGCGCTTGGACGCAGCGTGCACCTGCAGCCCGCCCAGGTGCAGCTCGTGTGGGGCGTGCACCGTGGGGTGGGCGTTGAGCAGCATGCGCAGCAGCGTGGAACCGGAACGAACGGAACAGAGAATGAATACCGGGTCGGGCAGCAGCCGCGAACCGGGTTCGGCCGGTGTCAGTACCGGGGAAGCGGCCGGAAGCTCCGTGCTGTCCGATGGGGCGACGAGCTTGGTCGCCGACGCGCGGTTGACCTGGGGTCGCCAACGCTTCGCCATGATCGCGACCGTAGGGATTTTGCCCGGGAATTTTCTGTGACGCAGCGTCACAGTCGTCATGTGAACACCATAAAGCCCACGGTGACCTGCGTGTTTGTCCAGCGGATGAACGTGCGAAAAAAGCTTTCCGCGGGCGTGTCACCGGGGGCCCAATCCCGCCCCCGTACGATGACCGGGCGAGCCACAGGAGGCGGAGTGCAGGTCTGGCGGCTGCAGAACGTGCCGTCCACGTTCGGACCCTGCGTGGTCGCCTCGGGCAACTTCGACGGCGTGCACCGTGG
>DASXPS010000134.1 GCA_036493475.1 Sporichthyaceae bacterium
GTCGCATCCATCGCAGTGTGCGACCGCCGTCGGGCGGTGAGCCATGTGTGGGCCCCGGAGATCCGGCGCCCGCGTGGAACGTTCTGCTGCCCTGCTTCTCGCGGGGCGGTGCGCAAGAGGAGGAAGACAATGATCAGTGGCTACCCGAATGTTTCGCAGGTGTTCGACGTTGACCCGCAGACCGCGGCCGAGGCATTCGACGTGATGATCCTGGACCCGGCGATTGCCGCCGACCTGATCCCGGCCGGGCCGCTGGTGCGCGCTCGGCCGACCCGATACGACGCCTGGCGCCGACTTCCCGCGACATTGCGGCAGGCGGGCGGGCGCGGGCGCGGAGTCGGTGTGGTCCTGGAACTGTTGCCCTGGTCGAATACGCGCTCCGAGCTGGCGATCCACACCGCGCAGCGCCCGGGCCTGATGGCGGAGCGCAGCGTCCAGGCCTACCTGCGGGCGGCCACGCGTTCGTTGGACACGCTGGCCGAGCTGCTGGGCACCGCCCGGGACCTGGCCGACCCGCTGATCGACGGGTGGGAGGCACGGGTGCCGACCGAGCTCGCCCAACGGGCCAGGGCGCTGCCCGAACCCCGCAGGGTCACCAAGTTGATCAACTGAGTCCTCGTCAGGTGGGCGGAGACATCTCCGCCCACCCGGGACGAACCACGGGCGTTACGGGGGGTGATCTCTGGGGCACCGGTGATCAACATGAGGAGGTGCGCTTTGCGCGCGAGCGGGTAGGACGCGGGGGAAGGGAGCCCCCGGTGAGCACGTACTCGCTGCACGTGGATGACGAGGCCGACCCGCCTGCGGCCGCCGTGGCCGGAGAGTTGGACCGAACCAACGTGGCCGCCTTTGCCGACGACCTGACCGCGGTGCCGGGCTCGCGGCCGGTCATTCTGGACATGAGCGAACTGCGTTATATCGACAGCACCGGCTTCGGGACCGTCATTCAACTGGTGGAACGACACCTGGTGGTCATCGTGCTCGCCCCGGTCAGCCTGCTGCGCCGGGCCGCCTCGGTGATGGGTCTGCCGTTCCACGATCACGTCGAGGCCGCGCGAATCGCGCTGCGGGGCGGCTGACTCCGCGATCGCCCACGATGCGGTGGTGGGAATGGCGCTGCCGGGCTTCTTGTTGGCTCCGTGGTTGAGCACGCCCGCCGAAAGGACCGCCGCCATGGGATTGAACGAGTGGAACCGCCGCATCATCGACGAGTTCCGTACCAACGACGGGCGCAACGCCGGTGACTTCGAGGGCGTCCCGATGATCATCGTCCACCACATCGGACGTAAGTCCGGGAAGACCTACGAGAACCCGCTGGTCTACCAACCGGGCCCGAACGGTCGGATGTACCTGATCGGGTCCTTCGGCGGCGCGCCCACGGACCCGGCCTGGTTCCACAACCTGCTGGCCGCCGGCCGCGCCAAGGTTGAGGTCGCGGGTGACACCTTCGAGGTCACCGCCACCGAGGTCACCGGTACCGAGCGTGACGAGGTGTTCGCCAAGCAGAAAGCGGCACTGCCGGCGTTCGGCGAGTACGAGAAGAAGACCGAGGGCGTTCGCACCATCCCGGTGCTGGCGCTCGACCGCCTCTGATACCCGCTGCTGCTCAGCGCAGTTCCTGGATGCGCAACAGATTGCCCGCGGGATCGCGCACCGCGCAGTCGCGCACCCCGTAGGGCTGTTCGGTCGGTTCCTGCACGATCTCCGCGTCGCCGGCCTGCAGCCGCTCGAACGTCGCGTCCAGGTCCTTGGTGGCCAGCAGCAGCCGGGCGTACGTGCCCTTGGCCATCATCTCGGTGATGACCTGTTTTTCGTCCTCGGTGATGCCGGGATCGGCGCTCGGCGGCTGCAGCACCACCGCGGTGGTGGGCTGGTCGGCCGGGCCGACGGTGATCCAGCGCATGCCGCCGTAGCCGACGTCCTGGCGTACCTCGAAACCCAATAGGTCGCGGTAGAAGGCCAGCGATGCCTCGGGATCGGAGTGCGGGAGGAAGCTCGAGTGAATGTTGATGTCCATGACGATCACGCTACGGGCGACGTCGCGGAGCGTGCTTCTCGATTCCTGACGGGTCTCGTCACGGTTTTCGCGATACATGCGGGCATACCGGCCGTGGCCTGCTGTTGCTTCTCCCGGTAGACACTGGGTGGCACGCCGACGAGTTCGGTGAAGCGCGTGGAGAACGTGCCCAGCGACTGGCAACCAACGGCGAAACAGACCTCGGTGACGTTCAGGTCCCCCCGCCGCAACAGCGCCATCGCCCGCTCGATCCGGCGGGTCATGAGATAGCTGTACGGCGACTCCCCATACGCCACCCTGAACTCACGGCTCAGGTGCCCGGCGGACATGTGCGCGTCGCGCGCCAGCCGCTCCACGTCCAGCGGCCGGGCGTACTCCCGATCAATGCGATCGCGCACGCGCCGCAGCCGCGCCAGCTCGCGCAGTCGATCCGCGGGCGTGTTTGTCACCCCCCGATCGTGGCACGTCCCACTCAGCCGTGGATGGCGTGCACCATGCTGGCCACCGACAACACGGCCATGACCACCGCCGCGATGCGGGTGATCAGGTGGATCGGCATCACGTTGAGCAGGGACTTTCCGCCCAGAATGGCCAGCAGTCCCACCGCCCACAGCCCCAACGTCGCCCCGATGGCGACGGCGAGCGGGTTGTCGTATTTCGCGGCGAGGTTGGCGGTCAGGATCTGGGTCAGATCGCCCCACTCGGCGATGAAGATAACCGCGAAGCCGCGGCTCGCAACCTGTTGAAAGCCGGCCGTGACTGCCAGGGCAGGTGCTTCCTCCTCGTCGGGTTCCTCGCGGGCCGAGCCCTCCCGCCAGACCAACACCGCGCCGACCAGGAACAGCAACGAGACGATCGCCTCAACGGGCCGGCGGGGCAGCAACGTCAATAACGAACCGGCTGCGACGGCAATGATCACGTGCGCGGCGAAGGCCGCGCCCACCCCGGCGAACACCCAACGCGCCGGGAAACGTGTGCCCAGCACCAGGCTGGCCACGGCGGTTTTGTCCGGCAGTTCGGCCACGAAGATCAGGCCGAATACGCTGAGCACGATCGACAGGTCGGACAACGGGCAGGCCTTCGGTTTCTGGTCGGCGGTGTTCGAGTCTCCCGTTCGCCTCCCCCGCCGTGCGCGGCGGGTTGCGTACGCTGGCCGGATGCAGGGCGAGGTGCCGACTGACCTGGCTGCCGCGATCAAGCAATGGCCCGTGGAGCTGCGCATCGCCGTCTCGCGCATGCTCAACGCCGACGCGGAGGTGCTCGGCGCGCTCGGCGAGACCGCACCGCCGGCGCCGGAAGATCTCCGACTGGACCAGGACGGCTACCGGGTGGCGTTGAACCTGGCCGAGACGGAGCAGGAAGTCGCGGCTGCGGTGTTGCGCCGGTGGTCGGCACAGATCGGCGTCGACGCGGTGTCGTTGGGCATGGTGGACCGGGACGACGGCACGTTGAGCATCCTGTTCGTGGGTGAGATCCCCGGTGAGTACCGCGACCGGTACCACTCCGTCGCCGTAGACGGCCCCGGACCCATGGCCGAGTCTGCTCGTACCGGTCACCCGATCGTCATCGAGGACACCGGCCGCAGCGAGCCGCGGCACCGCACTGTGCTGCAGGACTTCGACGACGTGGTGCGCGCGCTGATCTTCCATCCATTGCGCGATTCCGCCGGGGTGCTGATCGGGGCGCTGGGACTGGGCTGGTTCCAACCACGCACCATCGCCCCCGCCGAGGTCGAGGCCACCGGGCGATCCATGGGGTTGGCCGGGTCCGCGCTGGCCCGGGTCCGGGCCGCGGAACGGGAACGGCGCATCGCCATCGATCTGCAGGACCACCTGCTGGACCTGAACCGATCGTCCACCGCGGTCGCCGTGGCCGCGGCCTACCAGCCGGCCGCCGAGGCCATGCGCGTCGGCGGCGACTGGTACCTGGTCAAACCAGCGGAGGACCCGAACCGGGTCGCCTTCTGCGTCGGTGACGTGGTGGGCCTGGGTCTGCCCGCCGCCACCGTGATGAGCCGGCTGCGCAGTGCCATCGCCGCGGCGTCGCGCACCCTGGTCGATCCGGTGCCCGTCCTGGACCTGGCGGAGCGCTACGCCCGCACGTTGCGGGGTGCCGAGTGCGCCACCGTGGCCTACGCGGTGTTCGACGTCGCCGACCACACGCTGGACTACCTGTGTGCGGGTCACCCGTACCCGTTGTTGGTCGAGCCGGACGGGAAAGTCCGCTACCTGACCGAGGGCCGTCGACCGCCGCTGTCCGCGCTCGCCCACCCGCCCGACGAACCGCCGGGCACGGTCTCGGTGCCGGAGGGGTCGTTGCTGGTCCTCTACACCGACGGGCTGATCGAACGCCGCGGGGAGGACCTGGACCGTGGGCTGGCGCGGCTGGCCGCGGCGGCGGAGGGGTGCGCCGGCTTGGACACCGGAACGGCGTGTGCGCAACTGCTGAAGCGGATGGCGCCGCCGGGCGGGTTCACCGATGACGTGGCCCTGCTGGCCGTGCGACCGACGGGCACCACGCCGCGCAGTTTCGTCCGGGTGCTGCCCGCGGAGTTGACCGAGATGGGCGCGGTGCGCCGGCAGTTGCGCGACTGGCTGGCCGAGGTCTGCCCGGACCCCTCGATCCAGCACGACGTACTGGTCAGCGCCGGCGAGGCGTTGGCCAACGCCGTCGAGCACGGCAGCGAACGCTACCCGGGCACCACCGTCTCGCTGGAGGTCTTCACCGGGCCGGACGGGGTCTTCGTCACGGTCGGGGACAGCGGTTGCTGGTCGCAGGATTCCTCGGCGAGTCAGCGGCATGCGTTGCGCGGACGGGGCATCAAACTCATCCACGCGCTGAGCTCCCACGTGCAAACCACCCGCACCGCGCACGGCACCCGGGTGACCATGCATCACGGCTGCACGTGCGCCCCGGCGAGCGGGGTCTGAGGGGTACCGGGCCAGGTCATTCTTGCGGTCCGCTGCGATGAGGTGGAGGCTCGTCACATGTCGACCCCGGAGGCGAACAAGGCGCTGGTGCGCCACTTCTACGAGCAGATCGACGCCGGCAACCTCGAGGTGATCGATGAGTTGGTGGCCGAGGACTATCTCGACCACGGCCCGCCGCCGTTCCCGATGCCGCCCGGCCGGGAGGGCGTGAAGGAGTCCTTCCGGTTGTTCTGGGCGACCACCCCCGGCGTGCACGTGATCGAGGACCAGATCGCCGAGGACGACAAGGTCGTGACGCGACTGACCTGCCGCGGTCAGCACACGGGGGACCTGCCGGGCATCCCGGCCACCGGCAGCGAGATGGAGATGACCGCGACGGTGATCCATCGGATCGTTGATGGCAGGCTGGTCGAGAAATGGTCCAACAAGGACGTGCTGCGCATGTTGCAGCAGCTCGGCGTGATCCCACCGATGGGGCCGCCCGGCTGAGCCGAGCGCACGAGGAACGGGGGGCACATTGACCGGGTCAACCTGCACACACCTGGAAACGATCACCGGCGCGGCACCCAGCGATGCCGCCGGCTGCCACGAGTGCCTGAAGATGGGCGGCCGCTGGGTGCACCTGCGCCGATGCGCGCAGTGCGGGCACATCGGCTGCTGCGACAACTCGCCGGGCAAGCACGCCACCGGGCACTTCCACGACAGCGCGCACCCGCTGATCCAGTCCTTCGAGCCGGGCGAGGACTGGTACTGGTGCTATGTCGATGACCTGGGATTCGAGTTGGCGGGCGACACCAACAGTCCGTCACACCCCTGAGCCGGCGGCGAAGTGCTGGTCATCTTGGTCGCGGCGCTGCGCGAGATCATCTCCACGCGTCCGGCCCTGAGTGATCTGATCGACGAGCCGTCCTCGCAGTGGTTGAACGGGTGCGCCGCGTTGGACGGACACGGGTTCGTGCTCACCAACCGTTCCCTGACGGAGGATCAGCTCAATGGCTCCCGGGCGATGCTGGGTCGAGCGCCGCTACCGTTCGAGACCAGCCACCCCGGGCTGTTTGCGGTGGGGGATCTGCGGTCGGTTTCGACGAAGCGGGTGGCCGCGGCGGTCGGCGAGGGATCCGCGGCGGTCCGCGCGGTACACGAGTACCTGGCCTTCGATTCCTGATTTCATGACCTGCTGAGTAATCGCGCCACGCCCGTCCTCCCGTCGAAGATCGCTGCAGGAAACCGCAGCAACCCCAGGGAGCATGGCAGCATGAGCGTCGCGATGAACGATGCCGACATGATCTATGCCGAGGACCTCACGCCCGGTCAGCAGTTCCTGTTCGGCAGTTGGACCGTGACCGAGGACGAAATCATCGCCTACGGCACCGCGTGGGACCCGCAGCCGATTCACGTCGACCGGGAGGCCGCGGCCGCCGGGCCGTTCGGTGGGGTGATCGCCAGCGGCCTGCACACCCTCGGCATCTACCAACGCCTGCTGTGGGAGGCGATGGGCGGGCGGTTGGCCAGCAAGGCCGGCAGGGAACTCCGCTTTCGACTGCTCCGCCCGGTCCGTCCCGGCACCACGTTGACCGGCGCGGCCGAGATGCGGACCATCACGCCACGACCGGAACGGGGCGACGCGGTGCTGCACTGGACGGCCTGGCTCGTCGACGCAGAGCAGCGGGTGTTCGAGATCGACGGCGAGGCGATCATCTTCCTGCGCCCGAGCTGAGCAGTTACCGTGGCGGCACCTTGCCCAGCACCCACGTCATCGCCGCCTTGAACGCGATCGGCGCGGCCCGGAAGGCGTTGATGTCGTGCCCCACGCCGGGGATCAGTACGGCGTCGATGGACGGGGCCCCGGGCAGGAATGGCTTCTCCTGCTCGACAATCCGCGCCGCGGACGAGCAATCGGTCCCGACGTCCACGGGTTGCTGTTGACAAAAGATCCCGTCCAGATCCCCGTTGAGCAGGAACACCGGGACGTTGATGTTCAGGACCACGTTCTCGACCAGGTAGTAGTTGTCGATCTCGTGCTGGGACACAGTGCCCTTCGTCGCGGCGTCCCGGTCGATGATCCGCGGGTCGACGGCGGTGCTCGGGTCGTAGTACAGCTGCCGGTGGGTGCCCGGCCGCGGCGTCACGTACCCCGGATCCAGACCACTACCTGCGAACTGCGGATCCAGCGCCGCCGGGTACACGCTGGACTCGATGACGAACGGGGTGCGGTTGTTCACCTTGTGGGTGAAGCCGGTGAGCAGCACGGCGTCCACGTCCCGGAACCGGTGCGCCTCGATCATGCTGGTGTAACTGCCGTAGGAGTGACCCACCAGCACCACCTTGCCGAACGCGGGATGTGATCCGCCCGGCCCCTCAACCGCACCGGCGCGCAGCGCCTGCACGACGTTGTGCAGGGCGGTGGAGTTGGAGGTGATGTCGACGAAGTTGCTCAGCGGGTGGCTGCTGTCACCATTGCCCAGTCGGTCGATCGCCGCGGTCGCATAGCCCGCCTTGGCCGCGGCCGCCTCCCACGAATAGGTGTCGGCCTTGGGGTTGTCGGGGTCGGCGATGTTCCAGTACCGGTGGCTGTAGGTGATGCCGTGGGTGAGCACCTGCACCGTGGTCGCCTTCCCCCCGGTGGGCAGGCAGAGCTTCACCACCACGTACTGCTCGCTCTTCTCCTTCTCGAAGGTGTTGCCGATGTCCGAGCCGGGTGCGAAGTAGATCCCCGGCTGCAGGGCCACGGGCACCTTGCTGAGGTGGCAGGAGCGCCCGTTGTCCGGGGCCACCGACGCGGCCACCAGGCCCGGATCGGAATTGGGTCCCGCGTGCGCGGGGGTGGGCGCGGCGAGCACGAGCGCGGCTACGACGAGGCCGCGGATGTACAGGGATCGCTTCATGGGATCTCCAAGCGCCGGGTCCCCCCAGCACGTATCGCAGCACGCCGCGGCTAATTACGCCAGGTCAAAGGCGTGTGGGACCGGGCCAACGGCGCGAGCAAGGTGCTCGTCCACCCGAACTGACGGGTGCGTCAGTACAGCTGGATCGAGATGCTGCCAACGCCGGCGTCGATGTTGCTGGTGCGCACCGTGATGATGAGCACCCATTGGCCGGGGATGGACAGCGGCGCCTTGCGCACCTCGTAGGAACCGACCGCGAGCTTGACCACCGTCAGCGGGATCGGCTCGACGCCCGCCGTGGGCAGCCCGGCGCGGACCTCGACCGCGGCGGCCTTCACCGGCTTGCCGTTGCGGGTGGTGCTGATCTCGATGGTGGGGGTGCCGGCCATCGGGTTGGTCACCCGGACCTCGACGTGCACGCCGATCGGTAGGTCCGTCGCGCCGGAGGCCACCGCTGGCATGGACGCCATGCCCGCCATGCCGGCCATCGCCGAGTCGCTGTGTGCACCGACCGGCCCGGGATTGGTCACCACCAGCGCACTGGTCGCGACCAGTACCGCGGCCCCGATGCCCACCTCCGCGAACACGCCCTGACGCATGCGCGTCATGGTCGCCGTCGCATCGTCGGTCACATAGCGCTGCACGCGGCGTCGGCCGAGGTTGCCCAGGGCCACCATCAGCGCCAACAGTCCGACCTTGAGCAGCACCCATTGGCCGTAGCTGTGGTGCACCAGCGCGTGCACCGAGCGCAGTTCCCGCCAGGCCTGGATCACCCCGGTCGCCACCAGCACCACCACCGACGCCATGGCCAGCCGCGACCATCGCCGCAGCACCGTTACGCACCCCTCGGGCGGCGCGGGCAGTACACAGGCGGCCAACACCGCCAGCCCGCCCAACCAGATCGCGACCGCGCTCAGGTGCGCCACGTCGTCGGCCAACGTCAGCCCCGGCCACCGCCCCACCGCGGGATGTCCGGCCTTGGAGTAGCCCAGGGCCAGCGCGACCGCGGCGACCAGCCAGGCCAGCGCCAGCTGCCGGCGCGGTTGCGTGCGCCACCACGCCCACAGTCCTGCGGCCAACACCGCGCAGAGAATCCGCTCCTCGGCGGCGTGCCCGTACGGGGTGCGCAGCACGTCGGAGATCGAGCCGTCGTGCAGCGCGGAGGCGAAGGAGTTCCCGGTGGACCGGGCCGCCTGCACCGGCAACCCGACCAGTGCCGCGGCCACCACCGCCACCGCGCCCGCGGTCGGCAGGTGCACCAACCGCCGCGACGTGCGTCCGGCCGGCCAGCAGATTCCCACGAACACCGGCACGCCGATCACGCCGATGGCCCCCGCGTAGGAGACCCAGCGATCGATGCCGCCGGCGGCCCGTAGCCCGGTGCCGGGTTTTTGCGTCACCACCAAGGGCGGGGCGGCGCCCGGCGCCACCGTCCCCACGGTGAACGCGATCGAGCCGCCCACCGGGTGGGTGTCGGCCGAGACCACCCGGTAGCTCACCACGTAGGCGCCGTCGCTGATCGCGGGTAGCGGTACCCGGACTGTGGAGCCCACGCTCGTCGCGCCGGGCAGCGTCGTGTTCTTGCCGGTGGCATCGACGAGTTTCAGCCCGTCCCGGACCAGGGTGACGTGTTCGGAGAAGGTGAACGAGACATGATCGGGGGCCCTGGCCAGATGCGCGCCTGAGGGTGGGTCGGTGGAGATCAGCGCCGCGTGGGCGGCGGCCGGTCCGGCGGCGCCGACCAGCAGACCGAGCCACGCGACGAGGAAGGCCAGGACAGCTGTCCCCCGGCGCGCGGATCGCATCCCTCAGTAGTCGTCATAAACCCCGGGGGAGTTCCCTCCAGAGACAAGCCGGGCGAATTCCCGGGTGCGGGGAACCGGGGTGGGGTTTCTGACGACTTCTTGTCCATGACTTCCTGCTCTCGTCCTGCGTACCTGGTCCGGGTCGGCGGCCTGGTGCTGGCGAGCGCCACCGCCGCGGTCCTGTTCGGGCCGTCGATCGCCTGGGCGCACGTCACCGTCCACTCCGCGGAGGCGGTGCGCGGCGGCGAGGACGCCGAACTGGTGTTCCGGGTGCCGAACGAGTCCGACAACGCGCGCACCACGAAGATCGAGGTCAACCTGCCCACCGACACCCCAATGCTGGGCGTGTCGGTGGACCCGCCGTCGGGCTGGTCGGCGAAGACCTCGCAGACCGACCTGCCGAGTCCGGTGGACACCGACGACGGACCGGTGAACAGCGTGGTGTCCAAGATCGTGTTCAGTGGCAGCAGCATCAGTGGCGATGAGTACGTGGACTTCCCGATCGCGGTGGGCAAGCTGCCGGACACCCCGCAACTGGTGTTCAAGGTGCTGCAGACCTACAGCGACGGCAACGTCGTGCGCTGGATCGAAGAGGGTTCGGACGCGCCCGGCGCCCAGGAGCCCGAGCACCCGGCGCCCTCGATCAAGCTCGCGCAGGGCGGCGAGGACTCCGACGCCGTCGCACCGTCCGCCTCGCCGAGCGCATCCGCCGGCAGCGGCCCGTCGGTCAGTGCCGCCTCCTCGGCCACGGACGACTACGCCAGCAAGAACGATGTGAAGGTCGCGCTGGCCGTGGGCGTCGTGGGTGCGGCGCTCGGTCTGCTGGGCCTGGGCACCGCGTTCGCCAAGCGCCGCTGAGACACCCGCCCTGCCGGGGCGGTGTCTCGGTCTGTTAAGCCAACATTCCTGCGCCCTTGTCGTGGGCGTGTCCGCCCCACGCCATAGCGTGTCGATGCTGGCCGCGTGTGGGGGTTGACGAAAGCTCTGGCTGCAATCACGCTTCCCGCGGTTGTGTTCGCCGCGGCTCCGGCGGCTGGGTCCGCTGTGTCGGCCGTACCGATGGCCGAAAAGTCCGTCCGTGTCCTGCCGACCTCGAATGTCTTACCGGGCAAGCAAACCGCGCTACCGCGCAATTTCCTGATGGTGGGTCACCGCGGCAACACCGACGATGCGCCGGAATCCACCCTGCCCGCCTTCGCGAAAGCGATCGAGCGCGGCGACGATGGCATTGAGTTCGACGTGCGATGGACATCCGATGGACATGCCGTCGTCATGCATGACGATCTGGTCGACCGCACCACCAACGGCCACGGATACGTCACCGACCTGACCGAAAGTCAGATCGAGCGGCTCGATGCGGGCTCCTGGTTCTCCCCGCTCTACCTCGGCACCCGCGTGCCGACTGCCGCGGCGGCGCTGCAAGAGATCGTGCAGCGGTCATCGACCGTTTCCGCGTTCGTTCACGTCAAGGTGATGCCGACGTCCGAGCAGGCCGCCGCGTTGGTGCGGGCTGCCTCGGTGCTCGGTGACCGCGCCACATTCATGGTGGAACATGACAACGTGGCGGCGGTGCTGCGCGCGGCCGGGGCCACCCGGTTCGGATTGATGGTGCACCGGCCGGCGCAGTGGAACGCCACGGGATACCAGGTCTTCGTGCCGTACTCCGCGGTTGACCCGAACCTGGTCACCGCCGAGCGCATCGCGGCCGCCCGCGCCCGGGGAATCGCGGTGATCCCGGTGCTCGGGTATCCGATGACGCTGGAGCGGGCGATCGCCGACGACGCCGATGGCGTCTACACCGACGCCGACATCGACTGCGCGCGCCCGTTCGGACTGTCGATGTGCCACGCGGCGGTGCCCGCACCGGAGCGCCGCTGACCGGCCGTTATTCCAGCCCGGAGTTGACCGACGCCTCGTCGGTGGTCTGCCGTCGCGAATCGTTGCGGAAGCCGTCGATGCCCCCGGCCAGCAGCACGGCGATGAACAGCACGAAGACGGCCATGCCGAGGCCGATCAGGATGGGCGTGGTGATCATCGAGTTCCGCTTTCGTTGTGCTGTCGCTTTCTCGGGTCAGACGTGGCCGGCGGCCTCGGCGTTGCGAGGAAACCCGGGAATCATCCGAGCGATGTGCGGCATGGCCCGTTCGATGGAGGCCGGTGGCCGACTATGCCGCGGCGGTTACCTGCGTGCCGACCACGACCGCCAGCAGGATGTCGAGCGTCTGCTTCATCGTGTGGATCTCCGCGGTCAGCGCCGATACCTGACGCTCCAACCCGGCGACCCGCAGCTCCAGTGACAGGGTGGTGCTGGGTGCGGCCATGACCTGACGCATCGGTGCGCCTCGCCTTCTGCTCGGTCGGTGCTGACCTTTGCAGTCTGATGACCGAACGCCGAGGCGCCATTGGTCGAAGAGCCGATGCGTAACCGGGGCAGATCGGGGCTCTGTCGCCCGGGATGCTCGTCCTCGGGCAATGCCATGACCCATTCGCACCTGAGGGGAGCGACAGTGTCTGAGTACACCGAGGTCGGCACCGGCACCGCGGTCTTCACCGATGACCGCCTCATCGAAGGACCGTTGGTATTCCTGGACTCCCCGCGCGCGGTCATCGACTTCGTCGTCAACGGCGACGTGGCGAACACGATCGTGCTGGCCCGCGGTGGCACCACCACGTTCCTGACCCCTGCGTTGACGGCCGGCGTCAAGGGCGTGATCACGCTGCAGGGTGCGCCGGAGTCGCACCTGGGCATTCTGTCCCGCGAGTACGGCATCCCCGCGGTGATGGGCGTGACCTTCACCTGCGGCGTGCGCAGCTCCCGCGGCGAGGTCATCCCCGCGGACGGTGTGCGGGTGCGGCTGGACATCGCCGGCAGGGCGGGCCGGGTGCTGGTCGAACCGGGCGCTCCCATCGACGACTCCCCGGTGCCCACCCCGGACGCCGACACCGTCGCACTGATGGCGCAGATTCAGCTGCTGCTGCAGCAGTTCCAGGGCACCGTGCCGCACGGCACCGCGGGCGACGAGATGATCCGCGCGGAGTTCGTCACCGACGTGCTGACGCTGACCGAGGAGAACACCCACCGCGACCTCACGGTGGAGGAGATCAACGAACTTCTGCGCTACTTCAACTGGAACATCTGGGATTTCCTCGCGCTGCGCGCCACCGAGGGCGAATCCGGTCTGATCCCCCGTCAGGAATACGAGTGCTTCGGCTGCGTGCACGACTGGCAGCGCTACCCGGCCTGGTTCCGGCTGATCCTGGACGAAATCGGCGTGGATGGCGTCATCGAGATGGGGTCGCTCGCCCGTCGCGAGCCCGCGAACAAGGTGAACCTCCTGCACACCTGGTGCACCATCGCCACCCCGTTGTTCGGCCGCGGCATCCTCGGTGAGCTCGGCGTCGAGAACACCGACCAGCGCGCGGAGGACGTCCGAATTGTGCTGCAGTTCGCCCGCTCGCTGTACAAGGGCGTGTGGGGCGACGGCCCGATGTTCACCTCGATGCGCAACTACCGCGCGCCGTTGTTGGATCAGGTGTGGCTGGACCGGTTCCTCGCCGACGTGGCGCCGCTCGGCGGCGACCGCGAGTTCTTCACCTCGTTCAACGCCTCCACCGAGATGCTTGGTTTCCTGCTCTACCTGGACAACCGCTCCGGCCTGCACGACTCCGGACCCTACGACCTGGGCGACGGCCGATTCATGATCGTGCGCGACCACTTCCTGCGCGACGACATCTACCACTGGCACGACGTCGCGGCGAACCTGCCGCACTGCATCACGCAGGCCATGGTGTTCCACCCCGAACCCGGCCTGCAGTGCAAGCTGATGGACGGCGGCACGCTGTTCACCGAGCCCGCGAACTACCTGCGCTACCTGACCGATGTGGCGGTCTACGTGCGGCAGGAGTGGGACACCCCGGCGAGTGAGATCCGACGTATCGACCGTGCGGAGATGGAGTCGATCCTCGCCGAGTGCAAGACGGTCACCGACCGGCTCTACCAGCGGCTGGCCACCATGTCCGGGCGCGACAAGATCATTTGGGGTGCGCAGGTCTACTACGCCGAGTTCATCGCGCCGTTCGCCCGCGCCGCGGGGGTCTGGCAGGAAATGCTCGACGAGCACGCCTTCTGGGAGTGGGACGAGATCACCGCCAACGCATACTTCCCGCTGGTGCGTGAGCAACTCGGCGTGCAGATGGTCGGCAAGTTGTTCCTGTCCGGCGGCGGCTACCCGCCGCTGTCCGCCGGTGCGCTGGTCGAGGTTGAACTCGCGGACCTGCACCGGGTGGCGCTGCGCGGCATGCTGCCCGACCTGGGGGTCGGGGTGGATGCGGAGCTGCTGGAGAAGTCCGGGCTGATCTGTTCGACCCCGCAGGGTTTCCTGATCACCGAGGAGGGCCTGGCCAAGCACGAGGCGCTGCTGTCCGCCGAACGCACCGCACTCGACCTGGAGGCCCTCAAGCCGGTGTACGAGCGCTTCCTGTCCGCCAACGGCCAGTTCAAGGCGCTGAACATTCGGTGGCTGGACTCCGACGATGGCGGCAAGTGGGGATTGGTCGACCAGCTCTCCTCCCTGGTCCGACGCATCGAGCCCGCCCTGGACTCCACCACTGAGGTGTTGCCGCGCTTCGCGGGGTACAAGCCGCGGTTGGCCGCCGCGCTGGCCCTGGTCGAGGACGGGAAGTTCGAGTACCTGACGGCGCCCGCGCTGGACTCGGTGCACACCGTGTGGATGGAACTGCACGAGGACTACCTGCGCACCCTCGGCATCAGCCGGGAGGAGGAGGGCTCCTACTGAGCCCTAAAGCCGCTGCGCCAACCGCGCCGCGGCCGGCTGACCGCTGCGCGGGGCATATCCAATGCGGGCCGGCTATCCTGCGCCCGTGGAGGAGAACACGGCACTGCATCTCGTCGACCAACTGCGTGACCGCGGTATCGACGCACACCTGTACCAGAGCCCGACCGGCGCCCGCGGCTACGGCATCCGGATCGGCCTGCGCGACGGCCTCTCCGATAGGATCGGCGAAGCTCGAGGTTTCGAACAGGAGAGTTGGGCGGCAACCAGAGCGCCGCAAGGGAGGCGGCCTCGTCTTCTTTGAAACATTTAGCGAAATTCGGGTTCGTTTTGTAAGGTCCGCTGCGCAGGTCAAATCAGTCTGAATTTACCCAAAGCGATAGCGCCGCCGCCGCAGCGGTTCCAAAGCCAGCATCGTTTGCACGGTTTGACG
>DASXPS010000135.1 GCA_036493475.1 Sporichthyaceae bacterium
CAATCTTTCGGACCCCAACCTGGCCGCCAATCTGTTCGACCTCACCACCGACAACCGACCACCCGCGGCGACCACGTCGGACTCCTCCACCGAGGTCGCCATGCTGGGCGACTCCACGGTGTCCGGTGAGGGCCTGCCCTCCAGCGGCCCGACCGGGTCCCCGGAACAGCTCTGCTCGCGCAGCCCACAGGCGGCCGCCGCGGCGCTGCAGGTCACCGGGCTGAAGGTGAGCAACCTCGCGTGCAGCGGCGCCACCATCAGTAACGGCATCATGGGTGCCCAGTTGCGCTACGGCCGCACCATCGCCCCACAGATGTCCGCGCTGGAGGCGATGACCAAGGTGAAGCTGGTGGTCGTCGGGGTCGGCGCCGACGACGTGGGCTGGTCGAACCTGGTGAAGATCTGCGTGGCGCTGCCGTCCTGCGACAACCAGGGCACCCAGGCCACCTTCGACCGCGGCCTGGACCAGTTCGCCCCGCAGTACTACCGCCTGCTGCAGAACCTGCAGGAAATTCTGGGCGGCCTGGACCATCGGGTGGCCGTGGTGGTCAACCAGTACTACGACCCATTCGGCCCGAACACGGACTGCCCCGCGTTGGATGCCAGCGGCAAGTCCCGGCTGAGCCCCTCCGAGCAGCATTTTCTTTCCGGCTTGCTGCGTCGGCTGAACACCACGCTGGCCCAGGGCGCCACCAGTGCCGGGTTCGCCGGCGCGGCGGTGGACTTCACCGGCCACCAGTTGTGCGACACGCAGTCCTACGTGCAGGGCTTCGCCGACCCGGCCGCGTTCCACCCGAACGCGATGGGGCAGCTGAGTATCGCGCTGGCCGACATGGCGGCGCTGCCCACCGACTGGCGCACGGTCGCGGCGGGCGCGCCGAGCAGCGCAGCGGGTGCGGCCAATCCGACGAAGTCCAAGTCGTCCACCCCGGCCACGACGGCGCCGGATACCACCGCGCTGGCCGAGGGCCGACGCTGAGGTTCAGTCCGCGCCCAATCTCGGTCCGTCCCAGCGCTCCAGCCGGGCGAAATCGGCGACGGGTCCGCGGCGCAGTTTGCTGACCGCGCGGGCGGGATGGCCCAGCGGGAGAATCGCGGCGATCGCCACGTGCGGCGGGATGCCCAGGATGGCTTGCAGTGCGGGTTCATTGCCGATCGGCATGGTGGTCAACACGCCGCCCAATCCCTCGGCCCTGGCGGCGAGCAGGATGCTCCACGCGAACGGATAGATCGAGGCGCCGCTGATCACGCCGACTCGAGGTAAGTCGGCGTCGGTGGACGCGACCACTGACAGGTCCAAACACAACATGAGCAGGACCGGTGCGCTGCGGTAGTGGGCCACCGTGCCCGCGGGTATGGGGGTCGCCGCGATCGTGGCGGCGTCCAACCGCGTCGGGTGGATGGTGTTGAGCGGGGCCTCGCCGGCGGCGCCCTGCGCGGCATAGCGGCGGACGATGGGATCGCAGGCGGCGACCAGCGCCTCGCGGGTGTCCGGGTCCCGTATCACCAGCACGTGCCAACCCTGGCGATTCCCGCCGTTCGGGGCGAACCGGGCAACCTCGAGGATGCGCAGGACCGTCTCGTTGTCAACGGGCTGTTCGGTGAATTCGCGGGTGGACGGGGTGGTGGTCAAGGCCTCGTGCAGCTCCATACCGAGCAAGCCTAGGCGTCCGACCGGACGGTCGGACTGACGGGTCGTCATGTTTATCACGTTGTCTGTTCACCCGGCATCGGCGTAGCGTGCCAGGAACGTAGCCGCAAAGAGGGGGGCCACGATGATCTCTTGCGACATCCATGCCGACGGACGACGTGTTCTCGTCACGTTTACCGTCGTCGATCCGAAACGCGTCGACGATGACGTTCACCTGGTCGGTGATTTCAACGACTGGGATCCAGCGGCCACGCCGATGCACAACAGCGACGGCACACACACCGCAACGGTGACCCTGCAGCCGGGGTGGCGTTATCGATTCCGCTACCTGAGCAACGCCGACGGTTGGTTCAACGACGACACCGGCGGGCACGAGTTCAACGAGTTCGGTCAGCAGAACTGCGTGCTGGACCTGGCGCTGGTCAACGTCGACGGCCTGCGCAGGCGACTGGTCGGGTAGCTGCGCGCAGTTATGGGCGGCGGCGGTGACACCTCACCGCCACCGCCCATTTAAGGCAACTGCGACTTACCAGTCCCAGTCGTCGTCCCAGTCATCGCAATCGTCGTCGTCCCAACGATCACGCCACCAGTAGTCCCGGCCGCCCCAGCCGGAATCCCAATCCCAGCGACGCCGCGAACGCCTGCGATACCAGCCATGGTGATGCCAACCCATTGTGGAGCCCCTTTCGCGTGCAAGCCCCCGGCGGCATCACGTTACTCTCAAATGATCTTGAACAATAGTGACAAATGTTTGTTTGATCATGGCCCCGGGGGGTAGCGCTGCGCCGCTGCTTCGACTGCGTCGACGATGGATTGGTAGCCGGTGCAGCGGCAGATGTTGCCGGACATGGCCTCGCGAATCGTCCGCCGATCCGGCGACGGGTTGTGTTCCAGCAGGTGCACGGCGGTGAGCAGCATCCCCGGCGTGCAGAAGCCGCATTGCAGGCCGTGGTGGTCGACGAAGGCCTCCTGCAACGGGTGTAGGGCCCCGTCGTGCTGCAGCCCCTCCACGGTAGTAATGGCACAACCCTCGGCCTGCACGGCGAACATCAGGCAGGCGCGGACGGGTTCGCCGTCGACCAGCACCGTGCAGGCCCCGCACACGCCGTGCTCGCAGCCGAGGTGAGTACCCGTCAGATCGCAGTTGTCCCGCAGCGCGTCCGCCAAGGTGCGGCGCGGCTCGACGTCGATGCGGACCGATTCGTCGTTGACGGTGAAGGTGACGTTCACGCTCGCCCCTGCCCGATCCCGGCCCCGGCCAGTGCCCGGCGCACCATCTCCGCGGCGATTGCCCGGCGGAAGGCTGCGCTGCCGTGCAGGTCGCCGGTCGGGTCGATCTCCTGCGCGGCGGCGTCGGCTGCGTCCCCGGCGGTGCCGCCGGCCGCGAGCACGGCTTCCGCCGCGGTGGCCCGCCGCGGTACCGGCCCGATGCCGCCGAGCACGATCCGGACAGCGTCGTCGAGCTCCGCGGTGACGGCGGTGACCAACGCGAAATCCCCATGCCGACGGGCGAATTCGGCGAATCCCCAGCGCGACGGCAGCGGGAAGCGGACCGCGGTGACCAGGTCCTCGTCGGCCAGGGTGGTCATCAGCGGGCCGACGAACAAGTCGTCGGCCGCGACAATGCGGGTGCCCCGCGGGCCGATCACCGTGGCGGTCGCCCCGGTGGCGAGGGCGACCACCGGGAGTTCGGCGGCGGGGTCGGCGTGCGCGATGCTGCCCGCGACCGTGCCGCGGGTGCGGATCGCGGTGTGTCCGATCCACCGGGCGGCCTCGGCCAGCAGCGGGTGTTCGGTTTGGTCGGTGAGGTCGCGGTGCCGCACCAACGCGCCGACCTCGACGGCGCCGTCGGTGCGTCTTACCGCGTCCAGGTCGGGGATGCGATTGATGTCGACCAACACCGTGGGCCGGGCCAGTCGCAGCGCCATCATCGGCACCAGGCTCTGCCCACCCGCCAGGATCTTGGCGTCCCCGGCGGCCTCGGCCAACACGCTGACGGTCTCCTCGACGCTTCCCGCGCGGACGTAGTCGAAGGCGGCGGGCTTCACGACTGCAGGTCCTGCCACACGGTGGCCGGGCTCACCGGCAGGGAGCTAATCGGCACGCCGAGCGCGTCGCGCACCGCCCCGGCGAGCACGGCGTACGGCCCGAGGGTGCCACCCTCACCGACCCCGCGGACGCCGAGTGGATTGGCCGCGGGCCGGGCGATGTGATCGATGACGAGGTCGGGGACCTCGGCGCTGGTCGGCATCAGGTAGTCGAGCAGGGTGCCGCCGGCCAGGTTGCCGGCGTCGTCGTAGACGAGATGTTCGTACAGCGCACCACCGAGCCCTTGCGCGATGGCACCGCAGATCTGACCCTCCACGATGCGCGGGTGCAGCACCCGCCCGGCATCTTCGACGCAGACGTAGTTGAGGATGCTCAGCGCGCCGGTGGCGGTGTCCACCTCGACCGCGGCCACTTGGGCGCCGGCCGCGAACGCGCCGCGGATGGGGTCGTAGAACCGGGTCGATTCCAGTCCCGGCTCGAAGCCCTCGGGTAGGCGGTTGGATTCCAGGTAGGCCACCCGCGCCACCTCGGCCAGCGAGATGCTCGGCTTCGGCTCACCGGCGACGTAGACCTGACCGGCTTCGATGCGCAGGTCCTCGACGTTGGCCTCGATAAGCTCCGCGGCGAGCGCGAGGACCTTGTCCCGCACCACGCCGGCGGCCAGATGCGCGGCCCCGCCGCCGATCACGGACTGCCGCGAGGAGAACGCACCGAAGCCCCACAGCGCCTCGTCGGTGTCGCCGAGCCGAACCTCGACGTCGTCGTAGCCGATGCCCAACGCGTCGGCCACGATCTGCGCCACGGTTGTCTCCAGCCCCTGGCCCTGCGAGCTGACCCCGGAGATCACGGTGGCCCGGCCGTCCGGGTTCATCCGCACGGTGCAGGCGTCGTGGCCGGTGCGGAACGGCATCCGCGGCCCGGCGCTGGCCGCCCGGCCGAGTCCGGTGAGCTCGTTGTACAGCGCCATGCCGATGCCCATCGGCGGTTCGCCCGCGGCCCGACGGCGCCGCTGCTCGGCGCGCAGTTCCTCGTACCCGACGGCGTCCAGCGCCATCTGCAGGCATTCCAGGTAATGGCCGGAGTCGTCGACCAGCCGGGACGGCATCGTGTACGGGATGTCGTCGGGCGCAATGGCATTGCGCCGGCGCAGCTCCGCCGGGTCAATGTCGAGTCGCGCGGCGGCCTCGTCGAACACCGCTTCCATCGCGAACACGGTGGCCGGCCGGGAGACGCCGCGGTACGGGCCGGCCGGCGCGGTGTTGGTGGCCACGCCGCGCACCGTGCAGCGGTAGTTGGCCAGCTTGTACGGCCCGGTGAGCAGGCCGCCGGCCATCAGCGGCTCGAGGCCCGCCGTCCACGGATAGACGGAGTACGCGCCGACGTTGCAGGTCACGTCGGCGTCCAGCGCCAGCAGGGTGCCGTCGGCGGCGAAGGCCGCCTGAAGCAAATACCGGTGGTCGCGGGCGTGCGCGGCGGCGAGCAGATGCTCGGAGCGGTCCTCCACCCACTTGAGCGGGATGCCCGGCAGGGCGCGCGCCATCAGGCACAGCGTGACGTCCTCGGGGTAGATCACCGACTTCACCCCGAACCCGCCGCCCACGTCGGGCGCGATCACCCGGACCTGACCTTCCCTCAGGCCGAGGAGTTCGGCGAGCATGTTGCGCATCACGTGCGGCACCTGGGTGGCGTTCCAGTAGGTCAGCCGGTCGATGGCGTCGTCCCACAACGCGACCCCGGCCCGGCATTCCAACGGCTGGGCGGAGTGCCGGTTGGTGATCAGTTCCCGCTTGAATACCAGGTGGCTGTCGGTCAGCGCGTTCTCCACGGAGCCGGCGGTGAAGGTGCGTTCCAGCAGCACGTTGTCCGGCGCCTGCGGGTGCACCGGCGCGGCCGGCGGGTTCCAGGCGCAGACGGTGACCGGCAGCGGGTCGTAGTCGACGTCGATCAGCTCCAGGCCGTCCTCGGCGAGGTAGCGGTCGGCGGCGACGACCACGGCGATCGGCTCGCCGGCGAAGCACACCTTGTCGTGGGCCAGCACGGGCTGGTCGGTTTCCACATAGGACGGCAGCCCGGACACGGCCCGCATGCTGACCGCGGCGAAATCGGCGCCGGTGAACACCCGGAAGCCGGCCGCGCGGGCGGCGCTTGCATCGACGTTGCGCAACCGGGCGTGGGCGTGTGCGCTGCGCAGGAAGGCAACGTGGCGCATCCGGGGCAAGGTCAGGTCGCCGACGAACCGACCGCGGCCGGTGACCAGGCGACGGTCCTCTTTCCGACGAACACTGGTGCCGAGAGTGTCCGTCATGGCATTGCGTATCCGCCGTTGATGGACATCACTTGTCCGGTGGTCCAGGACGACAGCGGTGAGGCGAGCAGCAGCACCATCGGGACGATGTCCGCCGGGCGGCCCACCCGACGCAGTGGGTACTGGGCCAGGATCTTCTGCATGGTCTCGTCGACGGCGTCCGTCGCGGTCCCCGCGTGCGCGTCGAAGTGATCGGTGCGTACCAGCGCCAGCGAGACCGCGTTGGCACGGATGCCGAACCGGGCCAGCTCCTTGGCCAATGACTTGGTCAGCCCGATGGTCGAGGAGCGAGCGGTCGCGGTGACCAACAACCCGGACTCGCCGACCCGACCGGAGTCGCCCATCAGGTTGACGATCGCGCCGGTCTTGCGTTCGGCCATCCGGGCAGCCACGGCGTGGGTGATCTGCAGGGTGCCGGTGACGATCACGTCGACCTGCGGGGCCCAGTCCTGCGGGCCGGACTCCAGGAAGCGCTGCCGCTTGGTGACCGCGGAGTTGTTGACCAGCACCCCGATGGGGCCGAGCGTGGCTTCGGTGCGCTCGACGATGTCGGCGGCCGCCGTCGCGTCGCGCAGGTCCCCGCCCACGGCGAGGGCCCGCACCCCGAGTTCCGCGGCCTCGGCGGCTGCCTTCTCCGCGCCGTCCGCCGAGGAGTGGTAGTGGAAGGCCACGTTGGCGCCCTCGGCCGCGAAGCCCAGACCGAGGGCGCGGCCCAGTCCCTGCCCGGCCCCGGTGACCAGGACGGTGGTACCGGCGAGTTGTAAATCCACGGGGCTCCTTCAGACGGCGCGGAAACTCCGGTTGCCCGCGGTGGTGATCACCCGGCCGAAGCGCAGCTCGGGGAAGTGGGCGCCGATGACCAGATCGGCGGTGTCGACGACCTCCTCGGCGATGGCATTGCGCATTGCCCGGGCGGCGACCGGGTCGACGTCGAAGACGGCTTCCCAGTCCCGCTCGGCGAACTCGACCACCGAGTGCACCACGTCGCCGAGCAGCATGGCGCGCTGCTCGCCGGCGGCCACGATGTAGATGGTGGAGCCGGGTGTGTGGCCGGGGGTGTGCCGGGCGCTGAGTCCCGGCGCGATGACCACATCGGTGTCGAAGGTTTCCAGGCGCAATTCGATCGGGGAGAGTTTGCGGACGGCGCCGGGTAGCGCGTCGGGCGCGGAGATGAAGTGCGCCCAGTCGGCGGCGTGCACCCGGTAGGTGGCGTTCGGGAACACCACCTCGCCCTTGCTGGTCGCCCAGCCCACGTGGTCGAAGTGCAGGTGGGTGAAGACAACGTCGGTGACGTCCTCGGGGGCGACGCCGAGGTCGCGCAGTGAGTCGAGGAACCCACCGCCGCAGTACTGCCCGTTGTTGATCGTGCCCACGCCGGCGTCCACCAGCACGATGCGCTCGCCGGTGCGGACCAGAAAGCCGCCCAGCGGAAGGTGCAGCATGCCGTCGGCATCCAGCTGATCACCGTGGCAGGCCCAGGCGTCGGGCACGCCGGGCCGGGTCAGCACCTCGGTCCCCTTCTCGTATCCCGTCCCGTCCCGGACGGGCTGGATCTCGATGGAACCGATCCTCAGTGCAGACACGTGCCCAGGTTAGCCGGCGCCGACCAGCCGCACGCCCCACACCTGGGTGGTGGTCTCGCCGGGCTGCAGGGTGATCACACCCTCGCCGGTGGCCAGCGCGTTCGGCGGGGCCGTCATCGGTTCGCAGCCGAGTCCGCGGCGGGCGCGGTGCGGGGCAAGGGTGTCGCCGGTGAAGATCTCCAGAATCGAATAACTGTCGTCCACCCAGAGTTCGACCGTGCGCTCATCAGTGCCGGTCAGCCGCGCGACCGCGCGTCCGTGGGCGTCCCGGGCGAGGTCGGTGAAGGGGTAGTCGAGCGTGCGGTCGCCGATCCGCTGCGCGGTGCGGAAATCCCAATCGCTGCCCGCCACCGGCGCGACGCCGGTGGGGAGTTGCCGCGGGTTGTCGGTGTCGATCCAACTCGCGGCGTTCAGGTGCAGGGTGGCCTCGTCCACCAGTCCGGCGCCGGGCGAGAGATAGGGGTGTTGCCCGCAGGCATAGGGGCAGGCGCGGTCACCGAGATTGGTCGCCGTCGTGGTCACGGTCAGGCCGTCCGCGTCGAGGCGGTAGTCGACGGACACGTCGAGCGGAAAGGGGTATCCGGGCATCGGATGGATCCGCGCGCCCAATCGCACCCGGTCCGCCGCTCGCTGCAGGCAACGCCAGGGCGCCCAGCGCAGCAGGCCGTGGATCGCGTTGTGCTTGTCGACCTCGGTGATCGGCAGCTGATACAACGTCCCGTCAAAGGTGTAGGCGCCGTCCGCCAACCGATTCGGCCACGGGATCAGCGGCGTGCCGTGCGCGCCGTCGCACATGTCCTGCTCGGCGTAGGGCTCCAGCACATCCCGATCGCCACAGGCGTAGCCGCGGATGCCGCCGCCGACCTCGACGAGCACCGCTCGCTGCTCGCCGCGGCTGATCTCGAACTGCTCCCCGGATGGTGCGAGCCTCATCGTCGGACGGTACCCCGCCCCGGTTTCCTTATGCCGTAACGCAATCCGTCCATCACCAGGTCCAGCACGCGGCGCGCCTGCTCGCGTCCGGCGGCGTCCCCGGCCGCCATCGACACCCCGCCGAGGGTGGCCAGCAGGTCGGCCGGGGCGACGTCGGCCCGCACGGTGCCCGCGGCGATCGCGGCGTCCAGCAGCTTGCCCAACGCACCCAGCATCCGGTCCCGGGATTGCGCGAACGGGTTACCGCCCGCGGCGATCAACGCGCGCAACGCATCGGACATGCCGCGCTTGGTCACCGCGTAGTCGACGAAGCATTCCATCCATTCGCGGACTGCTTCTTCCGGCGGCAGGGTGGCCAGCAATTCCTCCGCGCTGTCGCACAACCGCTCGAGTTCGTTGCGGTAGGCGGCCTCGACCAACGCGTCGCGGGTCGGGAAGTGCCGGTACAGCGTGCCGATGCCCACCCCGGCCGCAGCGGCGATGGCTTCCAGCGTCACGTCCGGGCCCTCGGCGGAGAACGCCTGCACGGCGGCGGCCAGCAACGCGTCGCGGTTGCGCTGGGCGTCCGCCCGCAGCGGCCGGGCCTCGTTAACCGACACTTCACCCCTCGGACTTGCAAACGGAGGAGCCTCCGTTTAGTCTTCTACCAACCGGAGGAACCTCCGGTTATCGCAAAGATAGCACTGAGGGGGACGACATGTCCGAGCGTAAGTTCGGTTTCGGCTACGGGTCGACGGCCGAAGAAGTCATCGCCGGGGTCGATCTGACTGGGCGTCAGGCGGTGGTCACCGGGGGCGCGTCCGGCATCGGGCTGGAGACCGCACGGGTGCTCGCCGCCGCCGGGGCCGAGGTCACCATCCCGGCGCGCGATCTGGCCGCCGGTGAGCGTGCCGCCGAGACCATCCTGGCGAGCACCGGCGCCAAGGTGCGCGTCGTGCACCTGGACCTGGTCGACCAGGCCTCGGTCCGCCGGTTCGTCGCCGACTGGACCGGCCCGCTGCACATCCTGGTGGACAACGCCGGTGTGATGGCCAGCCCGTTGACCCGCACGAACGAGGGTTGGGAGCTGCAGTTCGCCACCAACCATCTCGGCCATTTCACGCTGACCACCGGCCTGCACGACGCGCTGGCCGAGGCCGGCGGCGCCCGGGTGGTCGTGGTCAGCTCGCGTGGTCACCTGCGCAGCGACGTCGACTTCGACGATCTGCACTTCGTTGACCGCGAGTACGACCCGTTCCGGGCATACGGCCAGTCCAAGACCGCGAACGTGCTGTTCGCGGTGGAGGCAGACCGGCGCTGGGCCCGCGACGGCATCCGGGTCAACGCCCTCATGCCCGGCGCGATCCGCACCAATTTGCTGCGCCACGTCAACGAGGAAGCGTTGCAACAGGCCCGGGCCGCAATGAACGCGCCGGAATGGGTATTCAAAACGGTCGAGCAGGGTGCGGCAACACAGGTGCTACTGGCGGCCTCCCCGCTGGTGGAGGGGATCGGCGGGGAGTATTTCGAGGACTGCGCGATCGCGGAACGCAACGAGCCCGGCACCGCCACCGGTGTCGCGGACTACGCCAAGGACCCCGCGTCCGCCGCCCGGCTGTGGGACGTCAGCGTCGCCCTGACGCGATAACGAGGAGAGGAACAGCACGTGCGATTTGCCTTCAAGACCTCACCGCAGAACACCACCTGGGCGGACCTGCTGGCCGTTTGGCAGGCCGCCGACGAGATGGAGATCTTCGAGTCCGGCTGGGTGTTCGACCACTTCTACCCGATCTTCTCCGACTCGACCGGGCCCTGCCTGGAGGGCTGGTCGACGCTGACCGCGCTGGCCCAGGCGACCAAGCGGCTGCGGCTGGGCAACCTGGTGAGCGGGATTCACTACCGGCACCCCGCGGTGCTGGCGAACATGGTGTCGACCATCGACATCATCGCCAACGGGCGCCTGGAACTCGGCATCGGCGCGGGCTGGAACGAGGAGGAGTCCGGCGCTTACGGCATCGAGCTGGGCCCCCCGCGTGAGCGCAGTGACCGGTTCGAGGAGGCGTGCGAGGTGCTGGTCGGCCTGCTCACGCAGGAGACCACCACATTCAACGGGACGTACTACCAACTCAAGGATGCGCGCAACGAGCCCAAGGGCCCGCAGCGGCCGCACCCGCCGATCTGCATCGGCGGTAGCGGGGAGAAGCGGACCCTGCGCACAGTGGCGAAGTACGCGCAGCACTGGAATTTCGCGGCGGGGACACCGGCGGAGTTCGCCCACAAGCGCGATGTGCTCTGGGCGCACTGCGACGACCTCGGCCGGGACCGCAACGAGATCCTGCTGTCCAGCCACATTCGGCTGGAGGACGACGGCTTCGGCAAGGCGGTCGAGGACATCGCCGCGCTGGCCGAGGTCGGCCTGCAACTGGCGATCGTCTACCTGCCGCCGCCGCATACCCCGACGGTGCTGGAGCCGCTGGCGAAGGCACTGTCCACGCTCAACTGATGCCGGCGGGCGGTCAGGGCGCTGCTGCGGCCCGCAGCTCGACCAGATCCGCGATCTGTTCCGGGCACGCCGCGGCCGGGCTGTGGCCGACCGGCCACTCCACGGTCGTGGTGGCCCGGTCGGCCATGGCCCGCTGCAGTTTCGCCACCAGCGCCCGGTCCTCGGCACACACCACGTAGGTGGACGGGACCGTCCGCCAGCTGGTGACGCCGGGAGTCTCCCGGAACAGGGCGAGCGCCGAGGGGCGCAGCCGGGCGATGGCGGCGTCGGCGAGCTCGTCCGGAACGCCGTTGTAGAGCACGTCCCGCGCGATCACCGGGTCCAGCATGGAAATCCCGCGCTCCTTGTCCCGCTGGATGGCGGGTCCCAGTGCCGGCGGTCCCAGCTCCAGGTCCGGAAACACGTTCGCCATCGATTCGCCCTCATCCACCTGATATGCCGTCAGATAGACGAGGTGCCGCAGTCCGCGCCGCGGCTGCACTGCGGTGATCACCACCCCGCCGTAGGAGTGCCCGATCAGCACGACGTCGCCGGGGATGGTGTCGAGCACCGCATCCAGCGCGGCCACGTCGTCCTTCAGCGACGTCAGCGGCAACTCAACGGCGTGGCTGGGCACGCCGCGCGCCGCGAGCGCTGCTCGGGTCTCGTCCCAGGCCCAGGCCCCGTGCCACAAGCCGTGCACGAAGATCGGAACAGCGAGCGTCTCGGTTGCCACGCGCGGATCGTAACGACTCAGCGCGCGGCGTTCGCGCCGTAGAGGGTCGAGATCCAGATGTGGTGCAGCACGTCCACGACCACGGTCGGGTCGGCCTGCGGCGTGCAGGCGAAGGATTCGAGCAGATACCGCTCGTTCATCAGGATCAACGCGCGGGCGGTTTCCGCCACGTTCGCCAGGGTGCCGATCCGGCCGCGGCCCTGCTCCGTGCGGATGTGCGCCGCGGTGGCATCGATGAACTGCTGCACCAGGTGCCGGTAGGCATGTTCCACTCGCGCGTCGGCGCCCGCGGCATCGGCCAGGGCACGCATCACCGGGCCCAGCCGCAGGTAGACCGAGGCGAGCCCGTGCAACGCCGCGCGGGAGTCGGTTTGCGGGTCGTCGCCCTGCAGCCAGCGGTCGGTCATCTCGAACAGTTCGGCGCCGATCTGCTCGACGACACGCAGCGCGAGTTCGTGGCGGTCGCGGAAGTGCACGTAGAAGGCGGGCCGCTTGAGCCCGGTTCGGCTCATCACGTCCTCGACGGTGATGTCGCGGAACGGACGCTCCCGCAGCAGTTGTTCGGCCGCCGCGAGGATCTCCTGCTCGGACACCTTCGGGTCGTGCTTCGGGCGGCGGGCGGTGGTGGGCATGGATGCAGCGTATCTTATTGACGTGATGTCATTGACATAGTGTCAGTAAGCTTTTAGCCTTCTCTCATGACCGACTTCGACGTGCTGATCGTGGGTGCAGGCATCTCCGGCATCGGCGCCGCGCATCATCTGACGACCCGACGGCCGGGCACCTCCTTCGCGGTCCTGGAGGGTCGCGAGGAGATCGGCGGGACGTGGAGCCTGTTCCGCTATCCCGGCATCCGCTCGGACTCGGACATGCCCACGTTCGGGTTCGGTTTCAAGCCGTGGACCGACCGCTCCGCGATTTCGCCGGGCGGCAAGATCCTCGATTACCTGCGCGAGACCGTCGCGGAGAGCGGCATTGAGGCGCACATCCGGTTCGGCCACCGGGTGCTCGGCGCGGAGTTCTCCTCCGCCGAGGGCACCTGGACCGTCACCGTGCAGCGCGCGGGCAGCGACGGGCCGGAGCGACTCACCGCACGGTTCCTGTTGCTGGGCACCGGTTACTACGACTACGCCGCGGGCTTCACCCCGGAGTTCCCCGGCATCGCCGACTTCCGTGGCCAGGTGGTGCACCCGCAACACTGGCCGGTGGACCTCGACTACTCGGGTAAGCGCGTGGTGGTCATCGGCAGTGGCGCGACGGCGGTCACCCTGATCCCGTCGATGGCCGACAGCGCGGAGCACGTGACGATGCTGCAGCGCTCCCCCGGCTATCTGATCTCCCTGCCGGCGCAGGACCCCGTCGCCACCGTGCTCAACCGCGTGCTCGGGTACGACCGCGCGCACCGGATCATCCGGCGCAAGAACGTCGCCGTCGGCCGCGGGCTGTTCAAGGCCTGCCGTCGCTTCCCCGGGCTCTTGCGGCGCCTGCTCATCGCCGACGTGCGTCGGCGGCTGCCGAAGGGCTTCGACGTCGCGACCCACTTCACCCCGCGGTACAACCCGTGGCAGGAACGACTCTGCGTGGTGCCGAACGGAGATTTGTTCAAGGCGCTGTCGGCCGGCCGTGCGTCGGTGGTCACCGATCGGATCGCCCGGTTCACCGACAGCGGGATTGAGTTGGAATCCGGTCGGCACCTCGACGCCGACCTGGTGGTCACCGCGACCGGCTTGACGTTGCAGCCGTTCGGCGGCATCGAGCTGCACGTCGACGGCCGGCGGGTGAATCTGCCGGACACCACGGTGTACAAGGCCACGATGCTCTCCGGCGTGCCCAACTTCGCCTTCGTCTTCGGCTACACCAATCTGTCCTGGACGCTGAAGGCCGACCTGGCGAGCGAACACTTCTGCCGGCTGCTCGACCACATGGACCGGCACGGTTACCACGTTGTCGAGCCGGTACTCGACGACCCGACCATGGACCGGCTGCCGTTCCTGGACCTCCAGGCGGGTTACGTGCAGCGCGGCGTCGCCCAGTTCCCGCGTAGCGGCAGCCGTGGTCCGTGGACGATCGACATGGCCTACGAGACCGACGTGCGGCGGTTGCGCGAGGATCCGATCGAGGACGACGCCCTGCGGTTCCGGCCCGCGGATTCCTACGCCTTGGTGTAGTCAGTGTTCCTCGCGGTTCGGCACAGCCGGATTCCACCGGTCCCAGGCCACCCGCCAGGACTCCCGGCGCATTCGTTCCGCCAGCCGGCCCAGCGCCTCACGGCAGATCAGGCAGAAGGCCAGCAGCAGCACCGCGATGCCGAGCCAGGCCCCCGCCACCTGGCAGGCGACGTCGATCGCGGGGTCCGGCCTGCTGCGCACGACTCCGTCGGTGGCCAGGCGCGCGGGCACCTTGGTGCCGACCGGCACCTCGCCCCGCACGGACACCTGACCCTGGTGGGCGCCGCCGGCGTTGTCCGTCCAGGTGGCCTCCGCGACCCAGTTCGCCACCTGTGTCTGATCATCCGGGTCGAGCCGGGCGCGGCTGCTGGTGACCGCGGTGATGCGTTGGTCCCCTCGACCGGAGGCACGCTCCACCGCACGCGCCGCGAGGTATCCGCCGACCAGGCCGGCGAGGCATGCGGTGACCACGATCAGCGCCGCAACGCGCTCCACCCACAATGCCCGACGACGCCAGGGCTGGTGACCGACCAGTCGATCGAGCGCGCGGCGCTCCGTCCGGAATCTGCTACCGGAACTCGACCACGATCTTGACGGCACGGATGCGTGCTTCCCCGTCAGCGCCGGCCAAACCGTTCTTCAAATCTGATTGTCAATCAGTATTCATCGACGCGAGCGCGGTGGCCTCCGTCTCCACCTCGGCGCGCATCCGGTCGTAGTTGGCGTGAACCTCCGCGGTCGGCAACGCCGAGCGCACCGCCCAGTAGAAGATCGCCAGGCTGAACGCCACCACCACGACCATGTCCAGGTAGAACGGCAGCACGCCGCGACCTTGGACGTAGTCCGGGCCGATCGCGGCCAGGCCGATGACGCCCAGCACCCACACCGGGATCCACGCGACCGCCCGTGGGCGCAGGGCTTCCCGCAACCCGGCGGGTTGCCGAGTGCGGCCGAGCCCGAGCAGCACCAGGCCGAACAGCATCGCGACGCCGACCCGCCAGTCGATGACGAAGCCGCTCCAGTAGACGATCAGCGTCGCCAGCGCGAACGCGGCCGGGGTCCACAGCCGCGCGCAGGGCAGGCGGTAGCTGCGGGTGACGTCCGGCATGGTGCGGCGCAGGGTGAGCACGGCGACGGGCGCGAGGGCGTACATGAAGAACGTCGCCGAGGTCGTGTAGTTGACCAGCTTCGCCCAGGAACCGAATGGCAGGAACATCAAGCAGCCGGCGATCGCGGCCAGCGTCACGCCGACCCACGGCACGTGACGACGGTTGAGCCGCGTCAACGTAGCCGGGGCGCCGGTGCGGCCCAGCGCGAACGACAGCCGCGAGGTGGTGCCGATGTAGATCAGCGCAGTGCCTCCGGGAGAGACGATCGCGTCCAGTTGCAGCACGGTGGCCAGCCAGGTCAGCCCGAGCACCGTGGACAGGTCGTAGAACGGGCCGAAGTCATTGGAGCCCAGACTCGCCCAGCCGGTGGACATGATCTTGTGCGGGTCGGTGGCGGCGATGAAGCACACCTGCAGCGCGATGTAGAGCAGTGATCCGCCGACGATCGCGGTGATGACCGCGCGGGGCAGGTCCCGGCCGGGGCGGCGGGCCTCGCCGCCGAGTTGCACGGCCTGCTCGAAGCCCTGGTAGGAGAACATCACCCCACCGGACAGCGCCAGCAGGACGCCCTTGAGCCCGAACGGGGCGAACCCGCCACCACCCTGCACGCCGTGCAGATCGAAATTGGCGGTATGGAAGGCCCGGGTCATGATCGCCACGATCGCCAGCACCGGGACCGCGATCTTCCACAGCACGATCAGGTTGTTGCCCTCGGCGAGGCGGCGCACCCCGACCAGATTGATCAGCGTGAACAGCAACACGAACGCGACGGCCACCACCGTGCCGCGGCCGGTGAGCACGTCCTCCCCGTCGACCTCGTGCACCAGCCCCGGCCACCAGTTCGCACTGAGGTAGTTCAACGACGCAACGGTCTCCACCGGGGCCAGCGCGACCGCCTGCAACCAGGACACCCAGCCGGCGAAGAACCCGCCGAGCAGGCCGAAGGTGAGGTAGGTGTAGCGCGCGGTGCCGCCGGACAGCGGATACGCCGCACCGAGTTCGGCGTAGGTCAGCGCGAGCATGAGGCAGATGCCGGCAGCCAGCACCCAACTCAGCAGCACTGCGGGGCCGGCCAACGCGGCGGCCTTCTGCGCCCCGAACAGCCAGCCGGAGCCGATCACCGAGCCGACGGACACGAAGGTCAGGCCGGCCAACCCGACGTCCCGGCGTAGACCCTCGGGCGTTCGCTGCGGCATCGGCCGATCCGCGGTCGCGACGACCATCCACGCCTCCGTAGCCCGAGCCTCTCCCTTCGTGCTTGCCCAATTCGAAGTTTGCTAAGCCTGCCCTAATTGCGGCCGGCAAATGATCATCATCTGTTTGCTCGGCCATGTTCCGGTCCACCGTTTCACCGCATAAGAATCGAACGTCATGCTCCGGCACATTCCTCGTGGAGGATTCCCGTGAACCGAATGGCTCGCGCCCTGACTGCAATCGGTCTCGGATTAACGTTCACCGCAATGGGAACCGGCGTCGGTCACGCCGCCGTCGCCCCCTCATCCGGGTCGCACCCGATTTCGCAATGCAACGCCGACCCGGGATTCGATCCCTCGCTCGACCCCGTCCAATGCCACTACACCCACAAGGTTGCGACCCCGACGCACAAGCTGCCGGACGCAAAAGACGCGCAGGGACCCCACCAGGACTGACCACTGCGCCATCGGCCCGGGAGCAATCTCTTGCTCCCGGGCCCTATGTTGCCCGCATGACCGACAGGATCTGGACTCCTTCGCCGGCCCGTATCGAGAACTCCGCGCTGCGGGAGTACCTGACCTGGTTGGAGAAGCGCGAGGGCCGGACCTTCGACGACCACGACATCTTTCACGCGTGGTCGATCGAGGACGTGGATCGGTTTTGGGTTTCCCTCGTCGAGTACTACGACGTGCACTTCTCGGCGCCGTGGACCCGGGTGCGCACCACCGATCCGATGCCGCACACCCGCTGGTTCCCCGGCGGCCGGCTGAACTGGGCGGAGCAGTCGCTGCGGGCCGGGGCCGATGACGAGGTCGCCCTGCTGTGCCTGCGCGAGGGCGGGCACCCTGCGCGAGAGATCAGCCGCGGGGAACTGCGCCGGTCGGTGGCGGCGTTGGCCGGCTGGCTGCGCCGGGCCGGGGTGGCGCCCGGTGACCGGGTGGCCGCATACCTGCCGAACACCGAACACGCGGTGGTCGGAGTGCTGGCCGCGGCCGCGGTCGGTGCGGTGTGGGCGTGCTGCTCGCCGGACTTCGGTGCCGAGGGCACCATCGGCCGGCTGGCCCAGCTCGAGCCCACCGTGCTCATCGCGGCGGACGGCTACCACTGGAACGGCAAGGACATCGATCGCAGCGACGTGGTGGCACAACTGCGCGGCAATCTGCCGACGGTGCGTCAGTTCGTCCATGTGCCTTACCCATTCGACCGTCCGCACCCGAAAAATGCGGTGTCCTGGGACGAGCTGATGACCGGCGACGAACCGCTGACGTTCGAGCAGGTCGAGTTCTCCCACCCGCTGTGGGTGCTGTTCACCTCGGGCACCACCGGGCTGCCCAAGGGGCTGGCGCACTCGCAGGGCGGGATCACGCTGGAGGGCCTCAAGTGGGCCGGGCTGTACGGCGGTCTGCGCCCCGGCGAGCGGATCTTCACCTTCACCTCCACCGGCTGGGCGCTGTGGAACATGCAGATGTTCGCGATGTCCCGCGGCGCGACCATGGTGCTCTACGAGGGCAGCCCCGGCTTCCCGGCCGGCTCGATCTGGGAGGTCGCGGCGCGCACCAAGGCCGACATCATGGTCATCGGGGCCGCGGTGATCATGGCCGGCGCCAATCCCGGGGTCTCCCCGCAGGAGCAATGGGATCTGAGCCGGCTGCGCCACATTTTCGTCAGCGGCTCGGCGCTGCCCCCGGCCGGCTACCACTGGGTGATGGAGAATGTCAGCCCGGACATCCGGATCGACTCCACCAGCGGCGGCACCGACATCTCCGGCGCGTTCGTCGGCAGCAACGAGTACGCGCCCGTCCAGACGGGCCGCATCGGCGGGAAGCTTGCGGGCGTCGACTGCGCGGCCTGGGACGACGGCGGCAAGCCGGTCGTCGACACCGTCGGGGAACTCGTGGTCACCCAGCCCATGCCCTCGATGCCGGTCTATCTGTGGAACGACCCGGACAACGTCCGCTACACCGAGGCGTATTTCGACACCTGGCCCGGCGTATGGCGCCACGGTGACTGGACCACCATGCACTCCGACGGCAGCATCTCCATCCACGGTCGCTCGGACTCGACGCTGAACCGCCACGGCGTGCGATTGGGCAGCAGCGACTTCTACGACGTGCTGGAGACCATGCCGGAGATCACCGAGGCGCTGGTCATCGGCATCGACCTGCCCGGCGACGGGTACTGGCTGGGCCTGTTCGTGGTTCCCGCCGACGGGGTGACGGTGGACGACGAGCTGAAGCAGAAGATCGTCACCACGCTGCGTGCTCGTCTGACGGCCCGTCATGTCCCCGACGAGATCCTCGCGGCCCCCGCTGTGCCGCACACCCTGTCCGGCAAGAAACTCGAGGTGCCGATCAAGAAACTGCTGACCGGCAAACCGTTGGAGAAGGCCGCCAACATCGCCGCCGTCGACGAGCCCGACGCGCTGCGCTGGTACGCCGCCTTCGCCGCCGAGCGGCTGAGGTCCGAACCACCTGGTCCGTGATCCCGGCATGGACGCGGCGTTACCGCCGGATGCCTGGTGACCTGGGGAAATACCGACCGACTCGCATTCCCGCCCATCTCGGTTACTCTGGTGAGAAACCGGCCGATCCCGGCGTCCCGACCGCCCCGAGGGAGACCACGATGATCCGCGGCGCACTTGAGCCCTGGCACATTCTGATCCTTGCCCTGATCTTCATCATGCTGTTCGGCGCGAAGCGCCTGCCCGACTCGGCCAAGGCGCTCGGCGAGTCGATGAACATCTTCAAGAAGTCGATCCACGAGAACGACGAGCAGAAGACGGTCGAGCAGAAGAAGCCCGACAGCACCCCCGCCACCTGATCGCAGACGCACCCGCAACACTCGGCCCGCTCGGCATGTCCCCGAGCGGGCTCAGATTTTGACGGTGACCGGCGCCACGCTCCAAATGTCCTCGCAGTACTCGGCGATGGCCCGGTCGGAGGAGAACTTCCCACTGCGCGCGGTGTTGAGGATCGACATGCGCGACCACGCCGCCGGGTCCTGCCAGGCCGCGTCCACCCGGTCCTGACATTCCAGGTAGGACGCGTAATCGGCGAGTACCAGGAACGGGTCGTCGAAGCGCAGGTTGTCGACCAGTGGACGGAACAGGTCGGTGTCGCCGCGGGAGAACGTACCGTCGGCCAGCATGTCGAGCACCGCGGCGAGTTGTGCGTTGCCCGCGATGTAGTCGGCGGGCCGGTAGCCGTCGCGCTTGAGACGTTCGACCTCGTCGGCCGTCAGCCCGAACAAGAAGAAGTTCTCCGCGCCGGCCTCCTCGCGCATCTCGACGTTGGCACCGTCCAGGGTGCCGATGGTCAGCGCGCCGTTGAGCATGAACTTCATGTTCCCGGTGCCCGAGGCCTCCTTGCCCGCCGTGGAGATCTGCTCGGAGAGATCCGCGGCCGGGTAGATGAGTTCGGCGTTCTGCACGTTGAAGTTCGGCACGAACGCGACCGTGAGGAACCGGTTCACCTCGGGGTCGTTGTTCACCGTCTCGCCGACGGCGTTGATCAGCTTGATGATCCGCTTGGCCATGAAGTAGCCCGGCGCCGCCTTCCCCCCGAACACATATGCCCGCGGCGGGATGGACAGCCCGGGGTTCTCCTTCAGTCGCCGGTACAGCGTCAGGATGTGCAGCACGTTGAGGTGCTGCCGCTTGTACTCGTGGATCCGCTTCACCTGGATGTCGAAAAGCCACTCGGGGTTGAGTTCCAGGCCCGTGGTGGCCGCGACGTACTGCGCGAGCCGGACCTTGTTGGCCCGCTTGACCTCCCGCCATTTTTTCTGGAACTTCGGGTCGTCGGCGAAGGCCTCCAACCCACGCAGCCGGTCCAGGTCGGCGAGCCACCCGTCACCGATGGTGCGATCGAGTAGCGCCCGCAGGCCCGGGTTGGACAGCGCCAGGAACCGACGGGGCGTCACACCGTTGGTCTTGTTGGAGAACCGCTCCGGCCACATCTGGTAGAAATCCTTCAACACGCTGTCCTTGAGCAGTTCGGAGTGCAGTGCCGCGACGCCGTTGATGGCGTGGCTGCCGACCGTGGCCAGGTGCGCCATGCGCACGCTCTTGCCGCCGTCCTCGCCGATCAGGGACATCCGCCGCAGCCGGTCGTTGTCGCCGGGGAACTTGGCGCGCACCTGGTCGAGGAAGCGCCGGTTGATCTCGAAGATGATCTCGAGGTGGCGGGGCAGGGATTCGCCGAACATGGCCAGCGGCCACGTCTCCAGTGCCTCGGGCAGCAGCGTGTGGTTGGTGTAGCCGAACGTGGCGACGGTGATGGCCCAGGCCTCGTCCCACGGGATTTGCCGCTCGTCGACAAGCAACCGCATCAACTCGGCGACGCCGATAGACGGGTGGGTGTCGTTGAGCTGCAGGGCGAACCGCTCCGGCAACTGCCGCACCGAGACGCTCTCCAGGTCATCCAAAATGTGCAGGACGTGCTGCAGCGAACACGACACGAAGAAGTACTGCTGCAGCAGGCGCAGTCGCTTGCCCGCCTCGGGCTCGTCGTTGGGATAGAGCACCTTGGTGACGGTCTCGGAGTTGACCTCGTCCTCCACGGCTTTGTAGTAGTCACCGGTGTTGAAGGCATCCAACGCGAACGACTCCACGGCCCGGGCGCTCCACAACGTCAGGACATTGCAGGTGCGCACGCCGTAACCCTGGATCGGGGTGTCGTAGGCAACGCCCTTGAGCACCCGGCCCGGGGTCCACCGGACGCGGTCGCGTCCCTCCTCATCGGTGTACTGCTCGCTGTAGCCGCCCCACTTGACCCGGAAGCTCACATCCGGCTTCGCGATCTCCCACGGGTTGCCGCCGGTCAGCCAGTTGTCCGTCTTCTCCACCTGCCAGCCGTCGCGGATCTCCTGGTGGAAGATGCCGAACTCGTAGCGGATGCCGTAGCCGATGGCCGGGCGCTCCAGCGTGGCCAGTGAGTCCAGGTAACAGGCCGCCAGCCGACCCAGACCGCCGTTGCCGAGGCCGGGCTCCGCCTCGCAGGCCAGCACCTCGTCGAGGTCCTGCCCGAGTTCGGCAAGCGCCGCCCGGGCCGCGGCCTCGATGCCGAGGTTGAGCAGGTTCGCACCCAGTTGTGGCCCGATCAAGAATTCCGCGGAGAGGTAACAGGTGACCTTGCGACCGAGATCCAGCGAGGTCTGCGTCGACGCCGCCCGGTTGTCCTGCATGCGATCGCGCACCGCCAGCGCGAGCGCCCGGTAGTAATGCTCGGGCTTGATCGCCGCTGCAGGCCGGCCGATCGAGTAGCGCAGGTGATCGACAATTCCGCGACGGAGCGAATCGGCGTCCGCGCCGGTCCGGCTGTGGCCCCGCTCGGGAGCAGCGGACACGGAGTTCGGGGTCTGCGCCACGTCGGTCATCGTCGCAGCGTGTCACCGGCGTATGCACGCAGGATGAATGTGCGTCTAATCATCGACCTCGGCGGCCAGAGGAGAGGTGTCGGCCACGGCACGTCCTGATCGTCGGATGGCGGTGGTGGACACTGCCGAGGGACCATACGCGCCGAGGAAAGGCGACACCGGTGACGGAGACCCTCAAGGCCGCCCTGCTCGAGAAGGCCACGCGCCCGGTGGTGATCGCCGACCTCGGCGCGCTGGTGGACGCGGAGGTCGCGGCCAAGGGCGGCATCTCCGGGGCGGTCGTCAAGACCGGCTACGCCGCGGTGAAGAAGGTCCGACCGGGCTTCGTCGCGCACGCCATCTCCTCGCTGCTGCCGGGTTTCGTCACCGCGCTGGAGCCGCTGTGGGCCGAGCATCGCAGTGCCGGCGGCGGCGACTTCGGCGCGTTCCTGGCCGCGCGTCCGGATCACTGCGCCGACACCCTGCTCAGCGTCACTGATGCACGTGCCGGAGCCACCGGCCGGGAAAGCCTGAAGAAGGGCTACGACAGGCTCCGCCCGAACGCCAAGAAGCACGTCGTGGCGGCCCTGCCGCGGCTCGGCCGGGTCATCGACAAGCACGCCGCGCGCTGACCGGGCGGTCGGCAACCCAAGATCTACACAGTCCTGACGCACCGTCAGACTTACGCAACCGGGGACAAACCCCGCCATTAAGGCGCCCCGCAGCCGAGCCCTACCCACGTAGGGGCTGCACATGCAGTCGCCAATGTCACCCGAATGGACCGTTTCGGGGACATACGCGCAGGCAAGCCAGATGATGACTGCGGTGCAGCGTCTGAATTACGGGGCTGGTGGGCAAATGTCGGCAAACCTTTCTTACGACCCCGGTCGCGCAGCGCCTGCGCGTACCTCGCGGGGCGCGGTTATGGGAACGGCCACGGGCGCGGCTATCGCGTTCGTGCTGGCCGGGACGGCTGTTCCAGCGGCTGCCGCGCAAACCGCGGACGTCTGCGGTGCGCGCAGCTCGCTCGGCGTGGTCACCTGCGTCTATGACAGCCCCGCGGTGACCCATTACGCGTTACGGGTGCCGGCCGGGGTCACCGACGTGCACATCGAGGCCCGCGGCGCGGCGGGGGGCAACGGCGGCTCGATCAACTCCCGGATGCTGGCTCCGCAGGGGGGCCGCGGCGGCTTCGTGGCGGCCGACTTCCCCGTCGCCGCCGGTGACCTGATGCGCATTGTGGTGGGCGGGCACGGCCAGGACGCCGACGGCATGGCGCCGGGCGCGGGCGGGCGCCACGGAGGCGCCAAGGGCGGGGCCGGAACAATCGGCGGCGGCGGCGGCGGCGGCGCGTCGAGCGTGCGCCTGCGCGGGAGTGATCCCGCCGCGCGCATCCTGGTGGCCGGCGGTGGCGGTGGCGCCGGCGGTGCGATGGACTCACCCGAATACTGGTCCGGCCGCGGCGGTGCCGGCGGCGGCGAGCGGGGCGCAGATGGCATGGGCGGTGCCGGCCGGGGCAAGGACGGCAGAAACCGGGACGGCACGGGCAATGACGGTCTCCTCCGTACCGGCATCGGCCGTGACGTTATGGGCGGCGATGACACCGGCAAGGGCGGCGTCGGTGCGGTAGGACCCACTGGTGGGGCCGGCCTGAAGCGGATCACCGGTGTGGACGGCCACAGCGGATACGACGCGGATCACGGCGGTGGCGGTGGCGAGGGTGGCTACGGCACGTCGAACTCCATCACGCATTCGGGCACCCTGGCCGGCGGCCCGGTCGGGGCCGGCGGTGGCGGTGGCGGCTATGCCGGCGGGGCCGGCGGGGCGGCGGGTGCGACAGTCGGCGGCGGTGGCGGCGGCGGCAGCGGTTTCGTCGCGACCTCGATGCTGGCACCGACCGTGGCGCGGCTGGGCTCGATCCGGTTGTCGATGGGCACCGGGCCCCTCGAGAACGGCGAGGTGGTCATCAGCTACCAGCTCCCGACCGATCGGCATGGTCGCTCCGCGGCCGTGACCCCCCCAACTAGGGGCGCCGCGACATCGAGCAAGCGTCACTCGAACGGCTGAGCTCGCCCCGACGCGGAATATTGTTGCCCGTCACAGCCTTGTGCTGCGCGTGTACGTGATGGCGCGCGAGGAGTTCGAGCTCGAGGTTGCCCGCGTGTTGGAGAAGCTCCCGGCATCGCTGAGCGCGCGCATCGCGAACGTGGCGTTCGGCGTCGAGGACGGGCTGGAGCGGATGAACCTGCTCGGCCTCTATGAGGGAATCCCGCTCACCCGCCGGACCACGCAGTACGCGTTCGCGCTGCCGGACCGGATCACCATCTACCGCTTCCCGATTCTCGCGCGCTGCGAGACGTACGACGAGGTGGTTCGGCGCATCGAGATCGTCGTCAAGCACGAGATCGGGCACTACTTCGGCATCAGCGACGCACGCCTGCACGAGCTCGGCTACGCCTGATCAGGACGTGATCGGCGCCCAGTGCGCGGGCGACCAGTCGCGCTTCGGGTCGGTGGTCTGCCCGACCTCGATGAGGTAGCCGTCGGGATCTCGCAGGTAGCAACGGATCTCGGACTCGTGCTGCTTCGGTGGCGTCAGGAAGTGCGCGCCCCGGCCGCTCCACTCGGCGTACACGGCGTGGATGTCGGCGACCCGGAGATTCAAGAAGCTGCTGACCCGGTCGGGGTCACTGGGCGTTTCCAGGATCACCGTGGGCTTATCGTCCGTGGGGCCGCCGCCGACGTTGATGATGATGAACGTGTTGGCCAGCGCGACATACGTCGGCTCGGGCCCGAAGGCCACCGTGCCGCCGAGTACCTCGGTGTAGAAGCGTCGGGAACGCTCCACATCAGCGGAGACGATGAAGTGGCACGCCACCATGCGCGCTGCGGCCTGATCGGACACGGGCACCTCCACGGTCAACTAGCTCGGTTCAGTCATGGTCAACTACTCGGAATCGGAGCCCCGGCCCCACATTGTCTCCAGATCGGCTGGTCCCTGATCTGATGTAGCCTCAGCTGCTTTTCGCCGCCACGTAGACCGTGTTGGTGGCGCGTCGATCCTGCAAGGGGTTCGCGAAGGAGACGACCCGCGCGCTCGCGCCGGGGAACTCCGCGTCGAGGCGGGCGAGGAAGTCCTCTTCCGGCGGGTCATTGGACCAGAGGGTGAACACCCCGCCCGGTTGCAGATGCGCGCGCAGCCGCGCCAGGCCCGCCGGGGTGTAGAAGCAGCCGTGGGAGGGGTGCAGCAGGTGACTGGGTGAGTGGTCGATGTCGACGACGATCGCGTGGAAGCGGCGCTCCGGCTCGGCGGGATCCAGCCCGGGGCCGGCCATCGCCGCGAAGAAGTCTGCGTGCACCAGGCGACAGCGCGGGTCGGCCACAAGTTGCGCGCCCGCCGGGATAAGTCCCCGCTCGTGCCACTCGATGACCTCGGCCAGCGCGTCGACGACGACGAGCGAACGCACCCGCGGGTCCGCCAGCACGGCGAGGGCGGTGAAGCCCAGCCCCAGCCCGCCGACCACCACGTCGAGATCGGCACCGGCCAACAGCTCCAGCGCGATCCGCGAGATCGCGATCTCCGCCTCGACGAACAGGCTTGACATCAGGAAGTCCTCATCGAGCTTGACCTCGTGGATCTCCTGCCCCGACACCGGATCGACACGACGCCGCAGACTCAACTCCCCCATCGGTGTGGGTCGCCAGTCCAGCTCCTCGAACCGTGCGCCCACGCCGGTGCCTTCCGCTCGCCTGTGCGGACCCTAGCGACTCACAGAGTCTTGATGAGCCCGCCGTCGATGACGAAGTCGCTGCCGGTGACATTCCCGGCGCGGCCTCCCGCCAACAGCAGCACCAAGTCGGCGATCTCCTGCGGGTAGGTGAAGCGACCGGTGGCGCTGTCGGCAGCTTGCTGATCGACGACGTCCTCGGCAGCGATGCCGGTGGCGTGCGCGACAGTAGCGGCGACGCCGTCCTGACCGAGCCACAGGTCGGTCTGGACCGGCCCCGGGCTGACGGTGTTCAGCCGCAGGCCGCGGGGGCCGAATTCCTTGGACACGGATTTGCAGAAGTTGGTCAGCGCGGCCTTCGCGGCGCTGTAGTCGACGACGGCCGGGTCGGGCAGGAACGCGTTCACCGAGCTGATCGTCACGATGGTCGAGGCGCTGTGCTGCAACAGGTGGGGCAGTGCGGCCCGGGTGGTGCGCACCGCGGCGAGGAAGTTGAGGTTCGGCCCGTCTCGGCCAGCGCCTCGAGTTCGGGGCTTCCGTGCTGGGAACCGGCGACGACGTAGGCGCCCTCGGCGGCCAGCGATCGCACAATGGCCAGGCCGATACCTCGGCTCGCGCCCGTCACGACCGCGACCTTGTCGGTGAGTTGCAGGTCCACTGGTCTCCACTAACTCTCGACGCGGCGGCGGCGACAGGCAATCAGCCTTTCCGCTTCTGGATGTTCGCCCACTCGTCCCGCAGACCCACGGTGCGGTGGAAGGTGCCGGGAGTGTCCAGGTCCGTGGCGAAGTAACCCAGCCGCTCGAACTGCACGACCTCGCCGGGCTTGGTGTCGGCCAGCACGGGCTCGGCTTTCGCACCGGAGATCGTGCGGCGCGAGGCCGGGTTCACGGTCGGTTCGGTGCCGTCGCTGCCGGGCCGCGGGTCGGCGAACAGCCTTTCGTACAGATGCACGGTGACGTCGACGGCGTGCGCCGCGCTCACCCAGTGCATGGTGGCCTTGACCTTGCGGCCGTCCGGCGCGGCTCCGCCACGGGTCAGCGGGTCATAGGTGCAGCGCACCTCGGTGACGTTGCCGCCGGAGTCGGTGATCACGTCGGTGGCCGTGACGAAGTAGCCGCCGCGCAGCCGGACCTCCCGGCCTGGCGCGAGCCGGAAGTACTTCGGCGGCGGCTCGAGCTTGAAGTCGTCCTGCTCGATCCAGAGTTCGCCGCTGAACGGCACGCTGCGCACGCCCGCCGCCGGGTCCTCCGGGTTCTCGACCAGCTCGACGTGCTCGACATGACCCTCGGGCCAGTTGGTGATGACGAGCTTCAGCGGTTCGAGCACGGCCATCCGGCGCAGCGCGTGCGCATTGTGGTGGGTGCGGACGAACGACTCCAGGAACTCGATCTCGGAAGTGGAGTTGGTCTTCGCGACCCCGAGCGTCGTCACGAACTCCCGGATCGCCGAGGCCGGGTACCCTCGGCGTCGCATGCCCTGCAGCGTGGGCATCCGGGCGTCGTCCCAGCCGTCGACCGTCCCGTCCTCGACGAGCGCGCGCAGGAGGCGCTTGGACATGACGGTGTGCGTCAGCCCCAACCGGGCGAACTCGATCTGCTCGGGCCGCTCCCGCGGCAGGTCGAGGTGGTCCAGGCACCAGTCGTAGAGCGGCCGGTGGTCGGTGAACTCGAGCGTGCAGATCGAGTGGGTCACGCCCTCGATCGCGTCCGACTGCCCGTGCGCCCAGTCGTAGGTGGGGTAGATGATCCAGTCGGTCCCGGTGCGGACATGCGCGACCCGGCGGATCCGGTAGAGCACCGGGTCGCGCAGGGCCATGACGCTCGCCTGCATGTCGATCTTCGCGCGCAGGACGCGCGAGCCGTCGGCGAACTCCCCGTCGCGCATGCCGCGGAGCAGGGCGAGGTTCTCTCGGGCGTCGCGGTTGCGGTGCGGCGAGGAGATGCCGGGCTTGCCGAAGCCGCCGCGCTGTAACCGGATGGTGTCGCCGTCCTGGTCGTCGACATAGGCCAGACCCTTGCCCACCAGCACTTCCGCCCAGTCGTAGATCTGGCCGAAGTAGTCCGAGGCGTAGCAGACGCTGGCCGGGGTGAAGCCCAGCCAGGCCACGTCGGCGAGGATCGCCTCGACGTACTCGTGGTCCTCCGCCTCGGGGTTGGTGTCGTCGAAGCGCAAGTTGCAGACCCCGCCGAACTCCGCAGCAATGCCGAAGTTCAGGCAGATGCTTTTGGCGT
>DASXPS010000136.1 GCA_036493475.1 Sporichthyaceae bacterium
ACATCCCGGCCAGGTCCTCGTCGGTGCCCCGGGAGATCAGCGGGGTGGCGACGTTGTAGACGACCCAGCGACCGGTCGCGCTCACCGCTGGGCCGGAGCCGCCGAGGGTCTCCCGGCCATCCAGCGCCAGTGACAACCGGATGGTCTTTTTCGTGCGGCGGTCGCGCAGGAAGACGTCCGAGGCCTGGTTGGCGTCGCCGGGCACCAGGTTGTCCGCGTCGGAGACGAACGCCACCCAGCGGCCGTCGCCGGAGATGGACGGGGTGAACGAGCCTTTGTCGCCCTGCTGACCGCTCGAGTTCAGGCTGACCAGTTCGGTGCGTCCGGACTGCCGGTCCCGCACGAACACGTCGTTCTGCGCGTTGTTGTCAGCGGGGACCAGGTTGTCCGCGTCGGAGTCGAAGGCCACATACCGCCCGTCGGTGCTGATCGAGGGCGCGTAACTCTGCCCGGCCGACGGCTTGTTGTGCACGCCGAGGCTGATCAACGAGGTGATCGGGGCGGGGGACAGCCGGGCCGCGTACCCCCCGGATTGCCCGGCCACCAGGGCCACCGCGAGCACGGCTGCCACGCCGGCGAAACGCCGCGCGGGTCCGCGCCAATCGGCCATGCACGTCCTCTCCGGACAACTCCTCGCCTCGAGCGTACGAGACGGACATCACCGCACGGGCGATCCAGCGGCAAGGCCTCAACCAACTGTCCTGGAACGTAGCGAGCGACGTAGGCGAACCGCGGCCCAGGCCAGCGGCGGCGCCAGCACGGCGATCGCGATCGCGAACGGCAGTACCGCGCCGAGGACGGTGGCCGCACCCACCGCCGCCGCCGTGAACGCGTCCCACCCATTGCCCAAGCCCGCGGCGAAGCCCCGGCGGTGCCCGTGCGCCGCGGGCGCCGCGGCCGTGGCCGGGGTGAACAGGTGCACGGTGACTGTGGCCAGGTCGGTCTGGTCCTTCAGCTTGTTCTGCTTGGCCAGCAACGCTTCCAGGTCCGCCTCGCGCGCGGACAACTCGCCCTCCAGCGTCACCACGTCCTTCAACGAGGTCGCTTGGTTCATCAGCGCCCGCACCCGGTCCACGCTGGCCCGCTGCGTCTGCACCCGGCTGGCCACGTCCACCACCTGATCGGTCACGTCGTCGCCGGTCAGCGTGCGATCGCTGACCGTGCCGAGTTTGCCGACGCGGTCCAGAAACGAGGAGAAGTTGCTCGGCGGCACCCGCAGACGCATGTTCGCCGTCGGGGAGTCGCCGTCGGCGCCACTGCGTTCGGAGCGGGCGACGAGGCCGCCGGCGGCGTCCACCGCCGCCTCGACGGAGGACACCGCACGCGCGATGTCCGGGACCGAAATGGTCTCCTCGGCGGTGTGCACGATGCTGCGCCCGGTCAGCGCGGAATCCGGCACGCCGAGCGCGGCGGTGTTGGCCGCTGGTGGGGCCTGCGGGGTCCGCAGCTTGGCCTTCGACGGGGCGGGGGCAGCCGCCGCGGCGGGCGCGGCGGCCGAGAAAGCGGCACTGTCGGCGGGCACCGGCGGCGCGTGCGAGAGCGCCGCGGTGTTGCTGGTGGCGGAGGATGTCGAAGAACCGCAGCCGGTCAGCATGGCCGCCAGCAGCAGTACGCCGGCGGCGAGCGGCGGTCGGGCGGGGACACGGGGAGACATTCGGACTCCTTCTGCTGCGCCGTCCGGGACGACGGCACGTATGCGGCAGGGACGGCGCAGTGGGGCAAAACGTTCGCCGGCGGCCGTGCCACGCTGGACGGGTGTCCACCTCAGCGCCGCCGCCACGTCGCGTGGTGATCGTCGGCGGCGGGGTGTCCGGTCTGGCCGCGGCCTGGTTCCTGCGCGACGCCGGCGTTCGGGTCACCGTGCTGGAGCGCGCCGCGCGGCCCGGCGGCAAGCTGGCCCCCGCCGAGGTGGCCGGGTTCACCGTGGACGCCGGCGCGGAAGCTCTGCTGGCGCGCCGCCCGGAGGCGGTGGACCTGGTGCGTGCGGTTGGGCTGGGCGCTGACCTGGTGCACCCGCAGACGTCGGCGGCCGGGGTGTGGAGCCGCGGGCTGGTGCGGCCGCTGCCGGCCGGGCACGTGATGGGCGTCCCGCTCGACCTGGCCGCGCTGCGCCGTAGCGGAGTGCTGAGCCCGTTGGGCGTCCTGCGGGCCGGCGCGGAGCGCGTGCTCCCGGCCCGCCCCGTCGCGGGTGACATCTCGGTCGGCGCCTGGGTGGGGGCCCGCTGGGGCGCGCAGGTGGTGGATCGGCTGGTGGACCCGCTGCTGGGCGGGGTATGGGCCGGGCACGCCGATCGGCTCTCGCTGCGCGCCGCGGCTCCGCAGTTGGCCGCCGCGGCCGCGGCCGGCGAGCGTTTGCATGCGTCGCCGCGTGATCCGAGCCCGGTGTTCGCGGGTATCCGCGGGGGAGTGGCGCGGCTGGTCCCGGCGCTGGTGGCGGGTAGCGGGGCCGAGGTCCGCACCGGCGTCACCGTGCGGGGCCTGACACGCCGTCAGCACGGTTGGGAACTACTGGCCGGGCCGACCTCTGCACCGGAGTACCTCGAGGCGGATGCGGTGATCCTGGCGGTGCCCGCACGGCCGGCGTCCCGCCTGCTCGCCGAGTCGGTGCCGGTGGCGGCACAGCGGCTGGCGGAGATCGAATACGCCTCCGCGGCGATCGTCACGCTGGTGCTGTCGCCGGGCCCGCGGCCCCTGCACGGCAGCGGTTTCCTGGTGCCGGCGGTGGAGGGGCGAGGAATCAAGGCGGTCACCTACTCCTCGCAGAAGTGGGCGTGGACCGGCGAGAGCGCTGCCGGGGACGTGGTGGTGCGCGCCTCGGTGGGTCGATTCGGCGAGACCGCGGATCTGGATCGCTGCGATGCGGACCTGATCGCGCTGGTGCGGGCCGAACTGGCCGATGCCTGTGGCCTGGTCGGACAGCCGCGCGACTCCCTGGTCACCCGCTGGGGCGGGTCGTTGCCGCAGTACACGGTCGGCCACCTCGACCGGGTGGCGGCGATCAGGGACGCGGTCGCCGCGGCGCCGGGCCTGGCCGTGTGCGGGGCCGCCTACGACGGCATCGGCATCGCCGCGTGTATCGCCTCGGCCGCCCGCGCCGCGGGCGCGATCGTGCCGCAGCGGCACAATGGTTGACCGAGGCGGTAGCCGAGGTCACAGGAGCGTTGACCGAGGCGGTAGTCGAGGTCACCGGGGGAGAGGGCAGGCACGGCGATGGTGGAGGACACATGACGGAGCACGGCGACCGACCGAAGGGCGCGCGCGAACTGAACCAGGTCGTGCGCTACACGATGTGGTCGGTGTTCCGGGTGGCCGATCCGCTGGGGGAGGCCGACCGGGGTCCGGTGGCCGCGGAGTTTTCCGAGCTGCTCGACCAGCTGGCCGCCAAGGACGTGCTGGTGCGCGGCCTGTACGACGTGGCCGGGCTGCGCGCGGACGCGGACTTCATGATCTGGTGGCACGCCCCCGCGGCGGACGACCTTCAGGAGGCCTACGCCCGGTTCCGGCGCAGCGCGCTGGGTCGGCGCTGTGAGTCGATCTGGTCGCAGTTGGCGTTGCACCGCCCGGCGGAGTTCAACAAGGGCCACATCCCGGCGTTCCTGGCCGAGGAGGTGGCACACGAGTGGGTGTGTGTGTACCCGTTCGTGCGGTCCTACGAGTGGTACCTGCTGCCGGACGCGGAGCGGCGCGCAATGCTGGCCGAGCACGGTCAGATGGCGCGGGAGTATCCCGATGTGCGGGCCAACACGGTGTCCAGCTTCGCGTTGGGTGACTACGAGTGGATGCTGGCCTTCGAGGCCGACGAACTACACCGGTTGGTGGACCTGATGCGGCACCTGCGGGCCAGTCGGGCGCGGCTGCACACCCGCCACGAGACCCCGTTCTACACCGGGCGTCGCAAGCCGGTGGCCGAGTTGGTCGCCGCGCTGCCCTGATCGGTCAGTAAGCCCTGGGCAGACCGAGCACGTGCTCGGCGAGGTAGTTGAGCACCATCTCCTGGGGCACCGGGGCCAGCCGTTGCAGCCGGGCCTCCCGCCAGTACCGCTCGACGTGGTACTCGCTGGCATAGCCGAATCCGCCGTGCGTCTGCAGCGCGGCGTCCGCGGTTTTGAACGCCGCGTCGGCGGCCAGGAACTTGGCGATGTTGGCCTGTTCACCGGCGGGCATGCCTCGATCCAGTCGCCAGGACGCCTCCCGGATGGCCAACTCCGCGGCGCGCAGCCGGGCGTGGGCCTCGGCCAGCGGGAATGACAGGCCCTGGTTCTGCCCGATCGGGCGGCCGAACACGATGCGTTGCTTCGCGTAGTTGGTGGCCCGGCGCAGCGCCACCCGGCCGATGCCCAGCGCCTCGGAGGCGATCAGCACCCGTTCGGCGTTCAGCCCGTCGAGCAGGTAACGGAAGCCCTTGCCCTCCTCGCCGACCCGGTCCGCGCCGTCCACGTACAACCCGTCGTAGACGACCTCGCAGGAGGCGACCGCATTGCGGCCGACCTTCGGGATCGGGGAGATGTGCACCGCGGGGTCGCGCAGGTTGGCGACCAGCAGCGTCATGCCCTCGGTCGGTTTGGCGCACTGATCGCGCGGCGTGGTGCGGGTGAGCAGCAGCACCCGGTCGGACTCCAACGCCTTGGAGGTCCACACCTTGCGGCCGTGCACCCGGTAGCCGTCGCCCTCGGGCACCGCGCGGGTGGAGATGTTGGTGGTGTCCAGCCCGGCGTCGGGTTCGGTGACGCCGAACGCGACGTGCGTGGTGCCCGCGGCCACGCCGGGCAGCATCCGCTGCTTGAGTTCCTCGCCGCCGTGCAGCACCACCGGGTGCATGCCGAAGATCGACAAATGCACGGCGCCGGCGCCGTTCATGCAGGCACCGGAGGCGGCCACCTCCTCGAGCACGATGGAGGCCTCGGTGATGCCCTGGCCGCCGCCGCCGTAGGCCTCCGGGATCGCAATGCCGATCCAGCCGCCCTTGGCCATCTCCGTGTAGAACTCCCACGGGAACTGGTGGTCGCGGTCGTGGCGCATCCAGTAGTCGTCGTCGAACCGCGCACACAGTTCCCGCACCGCGAGGCGAATGGTGCGCTGGTCCTCGGTCTGCGTGAAGTCCACCGCTTCACCGTAATCTGGGCGCTGTGACCCGATCCTGCCGGCCCGATCCGGTGCGTACGTTTCTGGGCGTGGGCTTCATCGGACTGGCCTACGCCTCCTCGGTGGCGCACAACCGTCGGCGCAGTGCGCCGGCGGTCTGACGAGGGGTCACCAGTCGTGTTCGGACGATCCTCACGCGGCACCCGGCGCAAGCTCGCCGAGGTGCAGTCCGGGCAATCGAACGCCGCCGAGGCGTTCGCCCGGATGGACCGGGCACAACGGGACCTGCGGTTGAGTCCGGCCCCGGACGGTGCGTTGGATGCCGCCGCGGAGGAGCTGGCCCGTCGCTACCTCGCGGTGCTGGACGCCCACCCGGTGCACGCCGGTACCGAACTTTCCGCGTTGTATGCGGCGATCCTCGCTCTGCGGGAGGTCACCGCCGAACTGACCGGCATGGCCGAACGGCTGGAGGTCGCGGCCCCCGAGCGGAGCTGACGCCTCAGAGTTCGGTGTGTCGGGCCATGCCCAACGCGGCGATCCAGCCGATCACCGTCCACCCGGCGAACAGGTTGATCAGCCCGATCCGGCCGCTGTCCGGCCGGCCGCGGCCGGCGGCCACCGCCCACGGCGCCAGATAGCCCAGGGTGAGCACTGCGCACACCCGCGCGGTGGTGACGTGGCTCGTCCGCGGGCGCTCCTCGGTCAGCACCTCGGTCCAGCCAAACGGCGCGCGACCGTCGTGGTTATAGGCGTACAGCCGGCCGGACATCGAACTCCCTCTGCGTCAATGGTGGAGCTTTGACGAACGCACGGCCGTTTCGGATCCCAGCCAACCCCCGGGAGACAATCTCGGTATGGCAACGGTGGTGGGGATCGAGACGTCCTGTGACGAGACCGGCGTCGGCGTGGTGCGCGACGGTGAATTGATCGGCTCGGCGTTGGCCTCGAGCATGCACGAGCACGCGCGGTTCGGCGGGGTGGTGCCCGAGGTGGCGGCCCGCGCGCACCTGGAGGCGTTGGTGCCGTGCATGGAGGCGGCGCTGGGTCAGGCCGGCGTGCGAGGCGAGGACGTCGACGCGATCGCGGTGACCGCCGGCCCCGGACTGGCCACCGCCCTGCAGGTGGGTCTGGCCGCGGCCAAGGCGTACTCCATCGCCTGGGGGGTGCCGCTCTACGGGGTGCACCATCTGGCCGGGCACGTCGCCGCCGACACCCTGGCGCACGGGCCGCTGCCCAACCCGTGCATCGTGCTGATCGTCTCGGGTGGGCACACCTCGCTGCTGGTGGTGCGTGATCTGGTGGCCGACCCGATCCACCACCTCGGCGACACCATGGACGACGCGGCCGGGGAAGCCTTCGACAAGGTCGGTCGGGTGCTCGGACTGCCGTTCCCCGGCGGGCCGTGGATCGACCGGGCGGCCAAGGAGGGCGACCCGGCCGCGATCGCGTTCCCGCGCGGCCTGACCCGACCCGGCGACCCCCCGTTCGAATTCTCCTTCTCCGGGTTGAAGACCGCGGTGGCCCGCTGGGTGGAACGGGCCGAGGCGGCCGGGGAAAACATCCCGACCGCCGACGTCGCGGCCTCCTTCCAGCAGGCCGTGGTAGACGTTCTGGTGGACAAGTCGATCGCCGCTTGCCGCGATCAGGGCGTGGGCGATTTGGTCATCGTCGGTGGGGTCGCCGCTAACTCGCGGTTGCGCGAGGTGGCCGCGCAGCGGTGCGAGGCGGCGGGGGTGCGACTGCGGGTGCCTGCGTTGCGGTACTGCACGGACAACGGCGCGATGATCGCCGCGGTCGGTCACCTGCTGCACACCTCGGGCGCGCCGGCCGACGGCCTGGACCTCGGCGCCGACCCGTCGGCGGAACTTCACTCGGCAACGCTGCGGAACTGACGCCGATCAGTGTGAGGTCAGCACTCCGGCTGGCCGGTGATCGCGCCGCACACGGCGGGGGTCACCGGGTTCGTGGGCGGCTGCGGCTGTTGTGGATTGCGGACCGGACCGGGCCGATGGCCCATGTTGCCCATGTTGCCCTGATCCGCGTGACCCCCGTTGCCCGGAATACCTCCGAACGCCTCCGCGGGGCTTGCCATGGTGAACGAGGTGATCATCGGCAGGGCGAGGACGCCGAGCAGACCCAGCCGGCGCAGAAACGCACGACGATCGATACCCGAGAGGTGATATTCGTCGGTCACCGGACCCCACTCCTCCCCGAGCGGCGCGAGTGTTGAGACCGCTCCTCGATGAATGTAGGGGGAACGGTGCGTGCTGCTACAGCGACGCGCCTGAGCGAGGTCGCAACATGTGGGTGGCGGCGCGCACTATCGCGGGGGCGGGGTGCAATGCACGGTTGCCGCTTGCCACCAGCGCCGCCAGCGCCGCCGCCGGGGAGTCGAGGTACGTGAGCTGCTCGGCTGCCTGCAGGATCCGATCGACGGGTTGCAGCGCGAGGGCGGCGACGTCGACAGCACCACGGAACGGCGCAGCCAGCACCGCGCCGTCCCGGCACACCCAGCCGTCCAAACTCTCCACCATGCCGACCGTGCCCGCGGCCCGGCACACCTGGTCGGTATCTCCGACGATGCATAGCCTGCCCGCCGCCGTCTGGACCACCGCACCGCGAAACGCGACCCAGCCGCGTCGAGCAGCCAGATCCAGAGCTGTTGCCCCGACCCGCCGGTCCAGGGTGGCGAGGGCGGACGCGAGGTCGGGGGCAGTGCTCACCAGGTCCTGCTGGTGGTTCAGCGCCCAGCCGGCGTCGGTCTCCCGCAGGCGGTACGGTGCCTCGGCAATCGGCTCCACAGGCCACTGCATCGGGGTGACGGGCACTTCCGACCCGCCGTCGATCTCGACAAATACCCGGTGCCAGAGGACCTGGTAGACGTACTTCGTGCTCATTCGACCAATCCGCTGCCGCGCAACCCGGCCAGGCACCGTGCGACTTCGTCGGCGGGAGCCGCGTCGAGCCCGAAGGCCTTCTGGATTTCCTCGGTGATATCGGTGACGGTCAAGCCGCCGTTGCACAGCACGAACACGGCGGCAACGGTGGAGTTGAGGTGGTGAACCGCTCCGGTGGTGGCCCCGTAGACGACGAGGCCGTCCTCGGCGTCATTGACGTCCAGGCCGGCGGCGGCGCGGGGACGTACATCATCGGGGCCCGGACGCGCGCGCGCGGCATCGACGGTCGCCCGGGCGAGGACGTCCGCGAGTCGGCCGATCACCACGTCAGAGTCGTGATGGGCCGCGACCCACTCGTACGCGGCGTCGGCGAGCCGCGCGCCCTCGTCCGGCTGCCGGGCCCGCTCAATCGCCCGCGCGAAGCTCGGGCCGTCTTTGGCGACCAGCGCGTGGACCCCGTCCACCACGCTGAGGCCCTGTACACCCTTCGGGGTGGTGACCACCGGAACTCGATGGGCGAACGCTTCCAGCACCTTGATCCGGGTGCCCGCCCCGAACCGCAGCGGTGCCACCGCGACGTCGGCGTTCGCGTAGTAGCCGGTGAGGTCGGCGACGTATCCGTGCACCCGTACCCGCGGTCCGGCCAACTCCTCGACGGCCGAGTCCGGCTGACCGACCAGGTCCAATGACATGTCCGGCGGCAGCGCCTCGAGGATGTCGGTCGCCAACCAGCGCGCCGCGTCTACGTTGGGCGGGTAGGTCAGGTTTCCCAAGAAAATAACGCGTCCCGCGCCCGGCGCGACTCGCCGGGAGCGGGCGGGAATCCGGACGCAGTTCGGCACCGTCGTGACGCCGGCGCCCAACCCGTACCGCCCGGCGATCGGCTCGACGTCCGCGGAGGAGGCGACGGTGATCAGCGTGGCCCTGGGCAGGTGCTCGGCGGCAAGGCGCCGGAAGCGCTCAGCTTCTTCGGGTCTGCCGAGTGCCTGATTCAGTGCCACGTCGTCCTCGTCGAGATCCACCAGCAGCGGCACATCTGCGGCATCCGCGACCGCCGCGGCCAGGGGCACCAAGCTCAGGCGGGCCGCCAGCACGGCGTCGGGCAGCGGTCCCTGGAATGCGTTGAGCACGTCCAACACCGACGAGTTCACCGCCAGGCTGCGCAGTGTGACCTCGGGAGGAAGATTCGAATCCTCGTCGAGGTTTCCCGCTACCGGTACCACCGCGAGCGCCACGTCGTGATCGCGGGCGGCTGCTGTGATCAACGCCCACACCCGCATCGCCAGGCCGTTGCCGCGCGGCGCCGGCGTGATCGGCATGAGTGCGAGCAAACTACGGCGGTGTGACTTCACAGTCCGGTCCGGTGCAGCTGTGATCCCGCGGGTTGCCCATTTCGTCTTCGGTATGCGCCCACAGCGGGAGCCCTTCCACCTGTTGCACTTTCTGGCCATCCAATCCTGTCGCGGGGCAGCGGCCCCGGACGAGATCGTCCTGCACGTGGCCGAGCTTCCCTACGGGGTCTATTGGGAGATGGCCCGAGAGTTGGTCACGCTGGACCGTATCGGAATGTGTGTCGGCCTGCCGATCGAGGCCGGCCCATGGGCTTCCTACTCGTACGCGCATGCCGCAGACGTCGCCCGGCTCGACATTCTGGCCGCCGACGGTGGGCTGTACGCCGACATCGACACACTGTTCCTGCGCCCGATTCCGGACGCGCTGTGGGCGGCACCGGCGGTGATCGGCCGCGAGGCCGACGTGAAGTACGGCGATGCCCCGTTGCCGGAACCGTCGATGTCGAACGCCCTGCTGATGGCGGCGCCGGGGTCAGATTTCGTTGTCGAATGGCGCCGGCGCATCTTCGCTGCCATGGATGGAACGTGGTCGGGCCATTCGTGCAGACTGGCAACGCGACTCGCGGTCGCGAACCCCGACTGGGTCCACGTCGAGCCGCAATCGACGTTTCACCCCTTCGACCACAACCCCGCCGGCATTGCGGCGATGCTCGAAGAGCCCCTCGTGCCGGGCAGCCTGGATCGCACCGTCTCGATGCACCTGTGCGCGCACCTGTGGTGGGAGGAACACCGTCGCGATTTCTCGCGTCTTTGCGCGTTCGATATCACCGAGGCTCGGTTGGCGTCCGACGAGACCGCGCTCGCGTACGCAGCCCGTCCATATCTGCCGGTGACGGCGCTGTGGTGAGGCTGCCCGCGGTCCACTTCCTCTCCGACCACGATCACTCCGGCTACGGGGTCGGCGCCCGCCGCCTCATCCTCGGTCTGGAAAAGATCGGCTGCCCGATCCGGTGGACGCCGATCGGCAGGAACCGCACGGACCGCGCGGACCCCCTTGCGGTCGTCGGGAACCGCGATCGCATCGGATTGGGTCGCCTCGAGGGCAGCCCGATCGAGCCGGATGTGGTTATCGTGCGGACCATCCCCGAACGCGTGCCGCCCCTGGAACGGGTGCGCCCGCCTGGCGTCCCGCTGGTTGTGGCGACGGTCTGGGAGCACTGGCGGGTGCAGCCGCATTGGCCGGACTTGCTGAACCGGTACGACGCGGTGGTCGTGCCCACGCGCTGGAACGCAGACGCCTTCGCCGCCGCCGGAGTGCGGGTTCCCATCCTGGTCGTCCCCCACGCTCACGCATACGACCCCCTGTCGGCCAAGAACGCGCGGTTAAACCCGATCTTCGACGACGGTGCCATGCTGTTCCACTCGATCGCGCAGTGGGGACGACGCAAGGATCCGGGACGAACGGTGATGGCCTTTGCTCGTGCCTTCGGTCCCACCGACGGGGTGCGTCTCGTGCTGAAGACCTCCCACGTCGTCGACGGCGACGTGCCGGTTCCGGCCGGGCCCGAGGAGCGGCGGTTTCAACCCTCCTGGTCGGTAGCGGCGATCCTGGCCAGGCATGCTCCCGCTCCGCCCGTGCACCTGGTCACTGCACCGCAAACCCATGACTGGATTGCGAGCCTGCACGCACGCAGTGACTGTTGGTTGTCGCTCCCGCACGCGGAGGGCTGGGACCTGGGTTGCTTCGACGCCGCGGTGGCCGGCTGTCCGGTGATCACGACCGGTTATGGCGGGCCGTTGGAGTATCTCGACCCGGCCGTTGCGTACCTCATTCCGGGGATCGAGGTAGCGCACCACGTCCTGCCCGACACTGTGTGGCTGGATCCCGACGTCGACGCAGCCGTCGAGGCGCTGCGTGCGGTGCGCGCCGACCCGGCCGAGGCACGGGTACGGGCGGAGAAACAGGCCGAGGGGCTGCGGGCGCGATACGCCCCGGAGGTGGTGGCTGCGGACTTGGTGGCGGGTCTGCGCGACGTAGGGCTGATCTGACCCGGTCACCCACGTTGCGCCCGTCCCTGCGCGACGATGCGTTTGGTGCGGTAGGCGAGCACATCCGGCGCGGCTGCCTCGGCGCGGGCGAAGTCCTCGGCTGCCGCGGCGTGGTCCCCCATCTCGAATCGCGCCATCGCGCGGACGTTGAAGGCCCATTCCGCCCGGATGCGCTGGTTGAGGCCCAATGCCATGTCTGCCATCTGACCTTCGTCGAGCGCCAGGACGCGTTCGAGGTGTTCGCAGACCTCCGGATACGCTGCCCGGTGCAGCGCGTCGAGGGCGGCGCACCAGCGCACGAAAGGATTGTCGGGGAACAACGCTGTGCCCTCGGCGACGAGGCTCGCATCCGGTGTGTCCTGCACAGCATTGGCGAAGATGAGATCGGCGAAGACCATTGCGTCGGCCGGGTCGAACACGCCATGCCGTCGTACCAGGTCGACGCCGGTGCGGAACGCCTCACGCGCCCCCGCAAGATCACCGAGTTCGGTGCGGATTCGGCCGATGTGATCCCACAGATAGGTGCGGGTGGGGTCGTTGAGGACCTGCTCGAGCAGGAGCGGGAGATTTCGTCGGTGCTTGTGCGATTGGTCGCCCTCGTAACCGTCGTGTTCGAGAAGCAGGTCAAGGAGACCGACCCGGCGGTCCTCGCGTTCCGCGACGGCCAGAATCGAGGGGACGACGCTCTCGTGGATAACGCCGCCGAAACGGATCTCGGGCCGGTTCTCCCACAGCCGATATTCCCGGTATGCGGTGAACCCCGGCCGGGACCGCAGCAGGAGTCGGTACGCGACGTAGGCGTCGGAGGTGTGACCGCCCAACAGGGCCGCGGGATCGGTGTCGGCGAGGAATTCGTCGGCGTCCAGATAGAGCACAAGGTCGCATCGCATCGCGTCAAGTCCGATGTTGCGGGCTCCGGCGAAGTCACCGGTCCAGGTGCGGTGGATGACGCGCGCCCCGAAGTTCTCGGCAATCTCGATGCTGCGGTCGATCGACCCGGTGTCGACGATCACAATCTCGTCGACGAGCGCGCGGATCGAGGACAGGCAACGAGCCAGGCAGTGTTCCTCGTCGCGGACGATGAGCGACGCACCGATCGACGGTAGGGTGCCTCGCACCCGGACAGCATAGGGCGGTCGATCCCGCTGTGGCGCGGCCACAATGACGGCTCGCTGAGCGAGCCGCCGCGAGGACTGGCGAGAACCATGCGATTGACGATTCTGGGTTTGGGTTACGTGGGGACGGTGACGGCGGCATGCCTGGCCGCCCAAGGTCATGAAGTGGTCGGCGTCGATGTCGACCCAATCAAGGTCGAGGCGCTGCGGTGCGGTCACTGCCCCGTCGTGGAGCCAGGGCTCGACGAGATGGTCAGGGACGCCGTGCGCATCGGCCGGCTGCGGGCGACAAGCGACACCGCCGCTGCGGTCCGCCAGGCCGAGTTGTCGCTGGTGTGTGTGGGCACCCCCTCCCGGCCCGATGGGAGCGCCGATCTCACTCAGGTGCGTCGGGTGGTGGAGGAGATCGGACTCGCGCTGGCCGACGGCGACCTGCCGCACACCGTGGTGATTCGCTCCACGGTTCCGCCGGGCGCGGTCACTCACCTGCTCGGGCCCCTGCTCGCGGAGCGGAGTGGCCGCAGACTTGGCGTGAGTCTTGACGTCGCGATGTGTCCAGAGTTCCTCCGCGAAGGCTCGGGCGTTCGCGACTTTCACGCCCCGCCGTTGCTCGTCATCGGCGGCTCGGACCGGGCCGTGGCGATGCTGCGGGAGCTGTTCGATTTCCTGGACTGCGAGGTTCACACGGTTCCGGTCGAGGTGGCCGAGAGCATCAAGTACAGCTGCAACGCCTTTCACGCAGTGAAGGTGGCCTTTGCCAATGAGATGTCTCGTCTGCTCCGGCGTGCCGGGGTCGACTCCCGGGAGGTCATGAATGTCTTCGTCCGTGACACCGATCTGAACATCTCGCCCGCGTACCTGCGCCCCGGCTTCGCATTCGGCGGATCGTGCCTGCCCAAGGACCTGCGCAGCCTGCTTCACCTCGGCCGCACCTACGCGGTGGACCTACCGCTATTGACCGGCGTGCTCAGTTCCAACGAACTGGTGGTGCGTGACCTCGCCGAGCGTGTGCTCCGACGGGTGGAGGATCGCGACCCCGCGAACCGTCGGGTCGCGATGCTCGGGCTGTCGTTCAAGGCCGAGACCGACGACCTCCGGGAGAGTCCCAACGTCGCCCTTGCCGAGTACCTGCTCGGCAAGGGCGTGGACCTGCGTATCCACGATCCGATCATCAAGCCCGCCCGGCTCACCGGTTCGAACTTGCGTCACGTGCAAACCCGTCTGCCGCACCTGCAGAGACTCCTGACCGACACCGCTGAAGAGGCGCTCGATGGCGCTGTCGTCGCGATCCTGGCGTACGCCGACGAGTCGGGTCGCCGGGCGTTGCAGGCCGCGTCACCCGACACGCTGTTCGATCTGAACGGGTATTACGGGCGCGACATCGACACCATGCCGGGTTACGAGGGCGTGGGGTGGTGAGCAGGGCGGGTTGAGTGGCGGTGCTTGCCGTGGTGCTTGTAGTGCGACTTGTGGTGCCGCCCGTGGTGACCGGGCGCGATTTTGGTCCTCGGGCCCTTGTATGGCGCGGGCGCCCAGCGACCGTGTGGATGCTTGTCGGAGGGCGGCGCCGGTACGGCGACCGGTGCGGGCTGTGCCGGTGCCTGTTCCGGCTCGAAGGCGCCCGCGGCACAGCGGGTGGTGGACCTGGCCACCGCGCGCTGATCGACGCCGAACAGGGCACCGGTGCAGTAGCCCGCCGGGTTCGCGCCGTCCACCGCCGTGGCCGCCGCGGTCCCCGAAGTGAGGGCGCGGGTCTCGGTCGGTCCGCCGTTGTGCTGCAGCAGGCCGATCTCGGCGGCGGCGGTCAGCACATCGGTGGTCGCCCGCCCGCAGGTCCCGGCGGCGACGTCGGAGACCGCGTTGTAGCCGTTGTCGGTGAGCGTTCCGGGGCCGGTGTACCGGCAGTTTGCCGTGGGACCCAGGGCGACGGGGTTGTCCAGCAGGGAGGCGGCCAGGGCCACGTCCGGGCCGTCGGCGACGATTCCGCCGGACGGTTCGGTGGCGCCCGCCGCGCCGGCGTTGTTCACCACGGTGTTGTGCACCAGCGTGGCCCTGCCGGTGCCGTGCGTGGTCAGGCCGAGGCTGATGCCGGCACCCGATCCGCCGGTCCCGCCCGCGCCGCCGGTGTTGTCGCTGATCGTGCTGTTGGTGACGGACAGCACCGCCGGGGCGGCGCTGCCGACCCCGGTGAGCAGCAGGCCATCGGCCTCGCCACCGGATCCCACCCCACCGTCGGTGCCGGCGTGTGCGGCGCCCTGCGCCGCGCGCCCGGGCCCGCCGGTGCCACCCCAGCCGCCCCGCATGCCCGCCACGGTGACCGCATTGATCGAGGCCACGTCGCCATTGGCCTGCACGCCCACCGCGCTGCCGCCGTCGCCGCCGGGCACGCCGTGGTGATCGCCGTCGGACCAGGCACCACCGGCGCCGCCGCGACCGCCGGTGTTGTCGGTGAACTG
>DASXPS010000137.1 GCA_036493475.1 Sporichthyaceae bacterium
CTTCGATGACCGTGGTGTTGTCCTTGTCGACGACCACCTTGCGGGCCCGGCCGAGCAGGTCGAGGGTGGTGTTCTCGAGCTTGAGACCGACCTCCTCGGAGATGACCTGGGCGCCGGTAAGGATCGCCATGTCCTGCAGCATCGCCTTGCGGCGATCACCGAAACCGGGGGCCTTGACGGCGACCGAGGTGAACGTGCCGCGGATCTTGTTGACGACGAGCACGGCCAGAGCCTCGCCCTCGACGTCCTCGGAGATCACCAGCAACGGCTTGCCCGACTGGATGACCTTCTCCAGTACCGGGATCAGGTCGTGCGCCGCGCCGATCTTCTGGTTGGCGATCAGGATGTACGGGTCCTCGAGGACCGCTTCCTGACGCTCGGCGTCGGTGACGAAGTAGGGCGAGAGGAAGCCCTTGTCGAACTGCATGCCCTCGGTGAACTCGAGGTCCATGCCGAAGGTGTTCGACTCCTCGACGGTGACGACGCCGTCCTTGCCCACCTTGTCGATGGCCTCGGCCAGCACGTCGCCGATCGTCTGGTCGGCGGCCGAGTTGGCGGCCACCTGGGCAATCTCGTTCTTGTCCTCAACCACCTTGGCCTGGTCCTTGATGGACTTGACCGCGGCGGCCACTGCCTGCTCCATGCCGCGCTTGAGCGCGGAGGGGCTGGCACCGGCGGCGACGTTGCGGAGGCCCTCGCGTACGAGCGCCTGCGCCAGCACGGTGGCGGTGGTGGTGCCGTCACCGGCGACGTCATTGGTCTTGGTGGCGACCTCCTTGACCAACTGGGCGCCGAGGTTCTCGTAGGGGTCGGCCAGCTCGACCTCACGGGCGACGGTGACCCCGTCGTTGGTGATGGTCGGCGCACCGAACTTCTTGTCGATGACGACATTGCGCCCGCGCGGGCCCAGCGTCACCTTGACGGTATTGGCCAGGGCGTTGACGCCCCGCTCGAGGGCGCGACGGGCGTCCTCGTCGAACTGCAGGATCTTCGGCATTGCCGGGTCATCCCTCTCCTGAGCCGTCCGCCCCGGGGCCCGCGTGGGCGGCCGGGGCGGACGGGTGGTGACGAGTGGTCAGGATTACTTGGAAATCTTGGCGAGCAGGTCACGGGCGGACAGGATGAGGTAGTCCTCCCCGCTGTACTTGACCTCGGTGCCGCCGTACTTGCTGTAGAGGACGATGTCGCCCACGGCGACGTCCAGCGGCAGGCGCTGACCATCCTCGAAGCGCCCCGGGCCCACGGCCAGGACCTCGCCCTCCTGGGGCTTCTCCTTGGCGGTGTCCGGGATGACCAGGCCGGAGGCGGTGGTCGTCTCGGCCTCGAGCGGCTTGACGACGACGCGGTCCTCGAGCGGCGTGATGGAGACCTTGGTGGCCATTGGTTGCTGACCTTCCCTTACGAGGGGTGACAAGTGAGGTGAGCGACCCGGGCCCTGCCGTCGCGGGGATCAGGACGGGACGCTGTTCTGGCACACTCGTCTGGCGAGTGCTAACCCGACACTATGCGGGCACTTAGCACTCAGTCAACTTGAGTGCCAATCCTATGGATCTTGCTGCCTTCGCCGCGTTGCGCGCCCCGGCCGGTGCCGCACTGCTGGACGCCGTCGCCGCCGCGGGTCCGCTGGATGACGCCGCGGCACTGACGTTGGGCACGAAATTGCGCCGCGAACACCCCGCGGACCTGGTCGCCGCGGCAATCACCCAGATCCGGCTGCGCGAGCGCGGGGCGGCCAAATTCGGCCCGGCGGCGGCACACCTGTGGTTCACCCCGGACGGCCTGCAGCAGGCCACCCATCCCGCCGTGGCAGCCCACCGCGCCGCGCGGTTGGCCCGCCTGCTGCCGACCGACACCGGCTGGCTCGACCTGTGTTGCGGCATCGGCAGCGACCTGCTCGCCACGACCGCCGTCGGGTTTCCGGCGACCGGGGTCGACGCCGACCCGGTAACCGCCGCGGTGGCTGCGGCCAACCTCGACGGGGCCGCACACATCGTGTGCGCGGACGCGCAGACCCACGACCGCGGCACGGCGGCGGTGTTCGTGGACCCGGCCCGCCGCGGCAGCCGGGGACGGGTATTCGACCCGACCGCCTACTCCCCGCCCTGGTCGTTCGTGCTCGACCTGCTCGCCTCCGGCCTGCCGGCCGCGGCGAAGGTCGCACCCGGCATCCCGCACGGCCTGGTGCCCGCCGACGTCGAGGCCGAGTGGGTCTCGCTGCGCGGCGGGGTGAAGGAGGCGGCGCTGTACTCCCCCGCGCTGTCCGACGGCACGCTGCGCCGCGCCACCCTGCTGCCCGGCGGCCACACCCTGCAGGCAACGCAGACCCAGCGGTCCGCGGTCGCGGTGGGCCCGCTCGGGCGGTGGCTGCACGAGCCGGACGGGGCGGTGATCCGTGCGCACCTGATCGACGCCGTGGCCGAGCGCATCGACGGCCGCTTGCTCGACGCCTCGATCGCCTACCTGAGCACCGACTCACCGGTGACCACCCCGTTCACCCGCAGCTACGAAGTGCTGGACGTGTTGCCGTTCGACCCGCGGCGATTGCGAGCGGCGTTGCGCGAACGTGGCGTGGGCCGGTTGACGGTGAAAAAGCGGGGCGCGGACGTCGATCCCGACCGGCTGCGCCGGGATCTGCTGCGCGGCGCCACCGGGACGGCCGAGGCCACCCTGGTGATCACCCGGGTGAACGCTGCACACACGGCACTGTTGGTGAGCCCCGGAGGAGAAAACTCCCAGTTTCTAAGGGATTAACACCCGCCCAACGCGATTTATGGTGGGTCTGGCGTCGATCGGTTTCCCACCTCTCCGATCGGCCGGAGCGGGGGCACCGTGGACAGCACCATCAGCCGACGAACCTTCGTTCGCGGCGTGGGCGCCGGCGCACTGCTGGCCGTCCGGCCGTTGCGCTCGGTGGCGACCAAGCTGCCCGCCGATCCGTTCACCCTCGGCGTCGCCTCCGGCGAACCGACCGCCGACGGCATCGTGCTGTGGACCCGGCTCGCCCCGGAGCCACTGGCCGAGGACGGACTCGGCGGGATGCCGTCCCACACGTTCGGCGTCGATTGGCAGCTCGCCGAGGACGCCGCGTTCCGCCGCGTCGTGCGGTCCGGAACCGAGTTCACCGATCCGGCGACCGCGCACAGCGTGCACGTCGAGGTCGACGGTCTGCAGCCCGCGCGGGACTACTGGTACCGCTTCCGCAGCGGGCACTACCAATCCGCAACCGCGCGCACCCGCACCGCGCCGGCGCTGACCTCGCTGGCGCCGATGTACTTCGCCAGCTCGTCCTGCGCGCACTGGGAGCACGGCTACTTCACCGTCTACCGGCATATCGCGAACGCCGCCCCCGATGTGATCTTCTGCCTCGGCGACTACTTCTACGAGGGCGGGCCACGCTACGACCCGCCGTTGTCCGCGATCGTGCGCACTCACGTGGGCCATCGCTGTCACACCCTGCGCGACTACCGACGTCGGCACGCCCAGTACAAGACCGACGGGGACCTGCAGGCCGCGCATGCCGCCGCACCCTGGCTGGTGGTGCCGGACGACCACGAGGTGGAGAACAACTGGGCCGGCGATCACGCCTCGCGGCCGAAGGACCAGCACCGCTTTATTCGCATGCGCGCCGCGGCCTACCGGGCCTACTGGGAACACATGCCGCTGCGCCGCGCCTCGCGGCCGAACGGTTCGCACATGCAGTTGTTCCGCACGGTGAACTGGGGTGCGCTGGCCACCTTCCACCTGCTCGACACCCGGCAGTTCCGGGATGCGCAGGCCTGCGCGAGCGGCGTGCAGCCGCTGTGCGCGCCGTCGCCCGACGCGGCGCGCACCATGCTCGGCGCGGCGCAGGAGACGTGGCTGGCCGATGCGTTCGCCACGTCCACCGCCCGCTGGGACATCCTCGCCCAGCAGGTGATGCTCACCTCCACCGCGCGTGACTTCAACGGCCAGGGCGCGATGGTGCCGCCGGACACGGTGAACGTCGACTGCTGGGACGGTTATCCCGCGGCCCGCGATCGCCTGTTGAACAACGTCCGGGCGGCGAACCTGCGCAACTTCGTCGTGCTGACCGGCGACGTGCACAAGCACTGGGCGGCCGATATCCCCGGCCTGATCGAGGGATTGCCGATCGGTTCGGAACTGGTCACCTCCTCGGTGACCAGCAGCGGCGACGGAGAACCGGAGCCTCGCTGGGTCCCGGACGCGCAGCGCCGCCATCCCAACCTGCACTACTACGACGGCCGCCGCGGATGGATCGGCGGGCACCTGAGCACCGAGCGGTTACGGGCCGATTACCACGTCGTGCAACGGGTCTCCACGCCGTTCTGGCCGGATTCGGTCGCGGCGACCTTCGAGATGGTGGATGGACTGCCGGGCATGCACCGAGTCTGACGCACCGTCAGGAAAGTTGCCCAGCCCACCGCAGGATCAGTGCGTCGGTGCCGTCGGAGTAGTAGCGGCGACGGGTGGTGATGGTCGCGAACCCGCGGGCCGCGTACAGCGCGATCGCCGCGGCGTTGTCCGCGCGCACCTCCAACAACACCTCGGTGCAGCCACGGACCTCCGCCTCACCGAGCAGCGCGTCGACCAACACCCCACCCAGACCCCGGCCCTGCCGATCCGCGCGCACCGCGACGGTCTGCACATCGGCGCTGTCGGCCACCACGGCGAGCCCGGCATAGCCGACGACGTCGTCACCCTCGAGCAGCACGCGATACCAGCGTTGGTCCGGGATGCCCGCGAGCTCGGCCCAGAACGAGGCGACCGACCAGGCGTCGGTGCCGAACAACGCGTCGTCGATCTCCGCCATCGCCGGGATGTGCCACCAGCGCGCCGGATGCAACACCGGGGAAACGGTCATGCTGTGTTCATTCATTCGCTCGCAAGCTCGCTCATGCCGTGGGTTGGGCGACCTTCTTGCGTTGGCCGGGCTCCACTGCGTCGGGCCGGCGCAGGTAGAGCGGCTCGGGCGGCAGACATTCCGCACCCGCGGCCAGGGTGGCCTCGACCAGCCGGGCCAGCTGCGCCGGCTCGGGGTAACGCGGCGGCCGGGCATCCGGGAACGCGTCCGGGTAGAGCACCGCGCCCTCCCCGATCACCGGCCCGGCGGAGGCGACCGCGATGGGCAACGCCACGCTCGGGCCCTCAATGCGCACCCCGTCGCGATAGCGGGCCCAGTACACCTCCTTGCGCCGCGCGTCGGTGGCCACCAGGAACTCACCGGCCAACCCGGCCTGCGCGGCCAGCGCGTCCAGGCTGCACACCCCGTGCACACCGATGCCCAACGCGTGGCCCAGCGAGCGCGCGGTGATCAGCCCGACCCGCAACCCGGTGTACGGGCCGGGTCCCACGCCCACCGCGATACCGTCCAACTGACGCGGCGTCAGACCAGTGCGGGCCAACACGTCGGCCACGCCCACCGCGAGCGTCTCGTTGTGCCGTCGCGCATCCACCACCGCGTGCCGGGCCAGTTCCTCCCCGTCGCGGCACAGCGCGACCCCCACCGAGGGGGTGGCGGTATCGATGGCGAGCAGCAACACGGGGTGACAGCCTACGGGTGATTGACCGAAGGGATCACGGAAGCAGCGCGGCGGCCAGATCGACGCCGGCCCAGCGGGCGCCCACCCCGCTGATCGCGACGTCGCGGATCGCTGCGCCGGGGTCGTCCGGGTCGGCATCCGCGGGACGCTCGGTGCGACGGGTGAGCACCAGTTCCAACCGGTCCGCGGACAACGCCTCCACCAACCCGGCGCCCCACTCGACCACGGTGACCGAGTCCGGCATCGACTCGTCCAGGTCCAGATCGGCCACCTCGAGGGCATCGGCCATCCGATAGGTGTCGGCGTGCACCAACGCCGGGCCGCCCACCTCGGAGGGATGGATCCGGGAGATCACGAAGGTTGGCGAACACACCCGCCCACGCACGCCGAGCGCCGCACCCAGACCCTGGGTGAGTGTGGTCTTGCCCGCGCCCAGGTCCCCGGTGAGCACCACCAGATCGCCGCGGCGCAGCAGCCCCGCCATCCGTTCGCCCAGCGCCTGCATGTCCGCCGCAGTGGGCACCTCCAGCCGCACCGCGACGCCGGTACTCGCGCTCATCCGGCTGCCCGTCGCGTGCTCGGCCGACCACCGGACAGTCGGGCGCGTTCCAGCAGTCGGCGCAGCGCGGCGTTGACGTGGTCCGGGCACTCCAGGATCAGCAGGTGCCCGGCGCCGTCCAACACGGTGAACTCCGCCTCGGGCAGCCGCGCGGCCATCCCGCGACTGTGCTCGGCCGGCGTCAGCACGTCCTTGCTGCCCGCCAGGATCAACGTCGGGCAGGACCGGAACACCGACAGCGCGGCCTCCTTGTCGTGCCGGTCGAACTCGGGGAAGAACTCGCCGAACACATCCAGCGGCGTGGTGTTCAGAATTGCTCCGGCGAACCGGACGACCTCCGGCGGCACGTCGTTGCTGCCGAAGGAAAGCCGACGGGTCACCCACAGGCCGACGTCGCGATCGGCACCCATGCCGCGCTTGATCAACATCGGCCGGTTGGTCACCACACCGACCACCCCCGGCGAGAACGGCCGCAGCCCACGCACCAGCGCGGCGGGCAGGCCGAGCGTCATCTCTGCGAGCTTGCCCGGCGAGGTGGAGATCAGCGCCGCACCCACGATCCGGCTCCCGATCTCCTCCGGATAGGCGGCCGCGTAGGCCATCACCACCATGCCGCCCAGCGAGTGACCGATCAGCACCACCGGACCGGTGGGCACCGTGGCCTCAAGGACCGCACGCAGGTCGCGTGCCAACTGCTCGATGGTGGCGTGTTCCTTCGGCCCGCGCCCGGAGCGCCCATGACCGCGCTGGTCGTAGAACACGCAACGCACTGCGCCGCTCAGGTCCAACCGTTGGAAATGGAATGCGTCCATGCTCAGGCAGAAGCCCGGCAGGAACACCACGGTTGGCGCGGCCGGATCGTCGTGGTCGGCCTCCTCGACCTCCACGCACAACGCCACCCCGTCATCGGTGGTGACGGTCAGCGGCTCGGTGTGCAGCGACCCCAGGGGCACCGACTCGGGATCGCTGATCGTGGGACGGCGCGCCATGCGCCGCCCGACCATCGTGGTGGCGACCGCGCCACCGGCCACCAAACCGGCCCGCAGCGCCCAACGGATCATCCCCTCGCGCCCGTTGCTCACGCGTCCGCCCCTGTGTAGACGAGCGGGATTCTGCCGCGGATGCCGGTGACGATCTCGTAGCTGATGGTGCCGACGGTGTCCGCCCACTCCTGCGCGGTGGGCTCACCACGGTCGCCGGGGCCGAACAGCACCACTTCGTCGCCGACTCTGGCCGGGGCGTCGCCGAGGTCCACCACCACCTGATCCATGCACACCCGCCCAGCGATGGTGCGCCGCGCTCCGGCCGCCCACAGTGGGCCGGAGTTCCGCGCCGTGCGCGGGATGCCGTCGGCGTAACCGATGGGCACCAGGCCCAGCGTGGTCTCCCGCGGTGTCGTGTACTCCAGGCCGTAGGACACGCCGTGCCCGGCCGGCACCCGTTTGACGTTGGTCAGCCGGGCACTCACCGTCATCGCCGGGCGCAGGCCCAAGTCGGCGCTGCTGCGCAGTTGCGGGATCGGCGAGAAGCCGTAGACCGCGATGCCTGGCCGCACCAGGTCGAAGCGCGCCTCCGGGACCGCCACCGTGCCCGCGGAGTTCGACAGGTGCCGCACCTCCGGGTTCAGCCCACCGGCGCCTGCGGTGTCCAAGGCCGCCCGGAAGGCCGCCACCTGCGCGGCCACGCTGGGATGGCCGGGTTCATCGGCGCAGGCCAGGTGCGACCACACGCCCACGACGCGCACCCGGTCGGCCGCCTGCTCCTTGGCCGCGGCAGCCACCAGATCCGCCCAGTCCGCGGCGGCGGCGCCGCCCCGGCCCAACCCGGTGTCCACCTTCAGGTGCAGGCGCGCGGTGCGCCCGACGGCCTCCGCCGCCGCGGCGATCCGCCCGACCATCCAGGGGGCATTCGCGGACAGGTCGACATCCGCGGCCAATGCCGCGGTCAGGTCCTCCCCCGGGGCCATCAGCCAACACAGCACCCGCCCACCGACCCCGGCCGCACGTAGTCGCAGCGCCTCCTCCAGCACCGCCACGCCGAGCCATTCCGCGCCGCCGGCCAACGCCGCGCGGGCCACCGGGACCATGCCGTGTCCGTACCCGTCGGCCTTGACCACGGCCATCACCGCGGCCCCCGGGGCATGGCCGCGCAACGACCCCACGTTGGCCCGGATCGAGTCGAGATCGACCAGGGCCCGGGTGCGCCAGGTCGGCTCGGGGCGGTCGCGGGCGTTCATCGAAGGCCATTCTCGCACCGCGAGGTTGGTGAACCGGCGGCGCCGGACCAAACGGGGGGATGCTCGAAACGGACGTGTCGGACGCGTTACCCGAGCAACAGTCATGTTTGTGCAACGCGCGGTGCTCGCCGAGTGATGGAGCTACAAATCATCCGAACGTTGGGCAACCGACCTTGTAGGTGCGGCGTCTCATGGACCTAGGCGGCCAGCAGTGGCCGCCGGTGGGCAGGAGGCTCCCGCCATGGCGCAACAGATTCGGATCGAGCGCAAGTCCACGACGAGCAAGGCCACGACCCAGGCTCGGCAGGATGCAACCCTGGACCTGCGCACGCCGTCGGGCAAGAAGCTCCCCTACTGATCCTTCTCGGGCGCCACCGAGCGCCACGCCGCGGGCAGTAGGTCGATGATCCCGGCCGCCGTGATCGGCGCCCCAGTGCCCGCCGCCAGCCGAGCCGCCAAACCGTGCAGATAGGCGCCGAGCGCGCCCGCCTCATCGGCGACTGATCCGGCCGCGAGCAACGCCCCACACGCCCCGGACAACACATCCCCACTGCCAGCCGTGGCCAGCCAGCCGGTGCCGGTGCCGTTGACCCAGACCGGTTCCCCGGCCGGGCCCGCGATCAGCGTGGTCGATCCCTTCAGCAGCACGGTGGCGCCGTACTGCGCCGCCGCCCGGCGCACGTGGGTCAGGCGCTGCGCCTGCACCGCGTCCCGCTCGACGCCCAGCAGCCGGGCCAGTTCACCCGCGTGCGGAGTGAGCAGGGTCGGCGCCCGGCGGCGCAGTTCGCCGCGCTGGGTCAGCAGGCTGAGCGCGTCGGCATCCAGCAGCACGGGCACGTCGGTGCCCAGTACGTCCGCCAGCACCGCGCGGGCCGCGTCGTCGACGCCGCCGCCGGGACCGACCACCCAGGCCTGCACCCGGCCGGCCGCCGAGGGCAGTCCGTCGGCGACCACGACTTCCGGCCACCGGGCGCGCACGGCCCCGGCCACCTCGGCGGCCCCCACGAAGCGCACCATGCCCGCGCCGGCGGCCAAGGCGCCACCGACCGCGAGCACCGCCGCACCGAGATAGGTGGGCGACCCGGCGACCACGCCGAGCACCCCACGGCGGTACTTGTCGTCGCTACGGCCGGGCACGGGCAGCCGGGCGGCCACGTCCGCGGCCTGCAGCGAGCGCATCGCCGGCGACGGCAGGTGCGCGCCCAGGCCGATGTCGACGCAGGTGGTGGCGCCCGCCAGGCCGGCGCCGGGGTCGATCAGCAAGGCGGGCTTCCAGGTACCGAAGGTCACCGTGACATCCGCGCGCACCGCGGGCCCGCGCACCTCACCACTGTCCGCGTCCACCCCGCTGGGCAGGTCGACCGCGACCATCAGACCGGGGCCCCGCGCAGCACGGGCGACCAGGTCCGCCGCGGCTGGGCGCAGCCCACCCGAACCGCCGATGCCGACGATGCCGTCCACCACCAGGTCCGCGCGGTCCAGCACCGCGGCATCGATCGTCACCCGACCCCCGGCCCGGACCAGCGCGGCCAGTCCGGCGGTGTGCACCCGCTCCGGGTTCAGCAGCAGCGCGTCCACCCCGACGCCGCGACCGGCCAGCCGGGCCCCGGCGTACAGGGCATCACCGCCGTTGTCACCGCTGCCCACCAACAGCACCACCCGCGCCCCGTAGGCGCGTCCGAGCAGGCCCAGGCAGACCGTGGCCAGGCCGGTCGCGGCCCGGTCCATCAGCGCCCCGTCCGGCAACCCGGCCATGGCCGCCGCCTCGGCGGCACGGACTTCGGCCACGCCGTGGGCGTGCTTCACGGTCGGGTCTCCGCGATGACCATCGCCGAGGCGATACCCGCGTCGTGGCTGAGCGAGATGTGCCAGCCGGCCACGCCGAGTTCCACGGCGCGGGCCAGCACGGTGCCACGCACGGTCAGTTCCGGTTGACCACCGGGGCCGCGCAGCACTTCGGCGTCCTGCCAGGACAGATTGCCGGGCGCCCCGAGCGCCTTGGCCACCGCTTCCTTGGCCGCGAACCGCGCGGCTAACGAGGGGATGCTGAACGGCTGCTCAGCGGGGGTGAACAAGCGCAACCGCAGCCCGGGCCGACGGGCGACCGACTCGGCGAAGCGCCGGATGTCGCAGACGTCGATGCCGACCCCCACGATCATGGGGGCAGCTTATGACTTACTCGACGGTGACGGACTTCGCCAGGTTGCGCGGTTGGTCGACGTCGTGGCCACGCACCGTGGCCATCTCGCAGGCGAACACCTGCAGCGGCACCGTGGTCACGATCGGCTGCAGCAGCGTGGATACCTGCGGCACCCGGATCAGCGTGCTGGCGTAGGGCACCACGGTCTCGTCGCCCTCGTCCGCGATCACAATGGTGTGCGCACCGCGGGCGCGCACCTCCTGGATGTTGGACACGATCTTGTCGTGCAGCATCGCCCGCGCGGTCGGCGAGGGCACGATGCACACCACCGGCAGGCCTTCCTCGATCAGCGCGATCGGGCCGTGCTTGAGCTCACCGGCGGCGAAACCCTCGGCGTGCATATACGCGAGCTCCTTGAGTTTGAGCGCGCCCTCCAACGCCACCGGGTAGCCGACGTGTCGGCCGAGGAAGAGCACCGAGCGCTTGTCGGCCAGCGTGCGCGCCAACTCGCGCACCGGCTCGACGGTCTCCAGCACCTTCTCCACCGCGGCAGGCAGCTGGGCGATCTGCGCCATGACCGCGCTGATCTCATCGCCGTACTTGGTGCCGCGCACCTGCGCCAGGTACAGCCCGACCACGTAGCAGGCCACGATCTGGGTGAGGAACGCCTTGGTGGAGGCGACCGCGATCTCCGGGCCGGCGTGGGTGTAGACGACCGCGTCGGACTCGCGCGGGATCGTGGACCCGTTGGTGTTGCAGATGGCCAGCACCCGGGACCGCTGCTCGCGCGCGTGCCGGATGGCCATCAGGGTGTCCGCGGTCTCGCCGGACTGGGAGATGGCGATGACCAGCGTGGACCAACTCAGGATCGGGTCCCGATAGCGGAACTCGCTGGCGAGCTCGACCTCGCAGGGGATGCGGGTCCAGTGCTCGATGGCGTACTTGGCGATCAGCCCGGCGTGGAAGGAGGTCCCGCAGGACACGATGATGATCTTGTCGATGACGCGCAGTTCCTCATCCGACAGCCGCATCTCGTCCAGCACCAACTTGCCGTTGACGTCCATCCGGCCGAGCAGGGTGTCCGCGATCGCCTTGGGCTGCTCGGCGATCTCCTTGAGCATGAAGTAGTCGTAGCCGCCCTTCTCGGCGGCCGAGGCGTCCCAGTCGACGTGGAACTCACGCACCGACGCGGGCGTACCGTCGAAGTTGGTGACGGTGACCGCATCCGGACGCAGCTCCACCACCTGGTCCTGGCCCAGTTCGATGGCCTCGCGGGTGTAGGCGATGAACGCGGCCACGTCGGAGGCGAGGAAGTTCTCTCCGTTGCCGCGACCCACCACCAGCGGCGAGTTGCGCCGCGCACCGACCACCACGTCGGGCATGTCGGCGTGCACGGCGACGAGGGTGAACGCGCCCTCCAGCATCAAGCACACCCGACGCAGGCCCTCGGCCAGCGAGATGTCGGACTCGGCCATGACCTCACCGAGCAGGTGAGCGACCACCTCGGTGTCGGTGTCGGAGTTCATCTCGACGCCGCGGGCCTCCAGCGCCTCGCGCAGCTTGGCGAAGTTTTCGATGATCCCGTTGTGGATCACCGCGACCTTGCCGCTGGCGTCCCGGTGCGGGTGGGCGTTGCGGTCGGTCGGTCCACCGTGGGTGGCCCAGCGGGTGTGCCCCATGGCCGTGTTGGCCATGCCCAGCGGGTCGGCCTCCAACAGGCTCACCAAATTGGCCAGCTTGCCGGCCTTGCGCCGGATCACCAGCTCCCCGTCGCTGACCAGGGCGACCCCGGCCGAGTCGTATCCGCGGTATTCCAGGCGCTTGAGCCCGCCCAGCACCACGTCCAACGCGGCGCCCCCGCCGACGTACCCCACGATTCCGCACATGCTGATCAGGATAAGAGGGGCGCCAAGTCCGCGAGTTCAAACGCGCCGGCTGGGTGATCGTCCCTCAGGGCGACGTCGACTTTCCCTGGACAACTGCCGCAAGTTGGCCACCCGAGGCGTTGACGCCCACCCGGGAAGTCGGGTTCGCTTGCCCCGACCTCGACCGGGAGAGCCAGTGAGCGCCTGCCGTTCCTGCGAACACGACAACCCCGCGACCGCGAAATTCTGCCTGGAGTGCGGCACCGCGCTGGTCGCGACATGTCCCGACTGCGCCACGCCGGCCACCCCCGGCCAGAAGTTCTGCGGTGAGTGCGGACGCAACCTCGGCCTCCCACCGACGGTCACCGCGGCACCGAAAGAGTCCGAGCGCAAACAGGTGACCGTGCTGTTCGCCGACGTCGCCCGATCGATGGAACTGGCCGAACGGTTGGAGGCGGACGAGTGGACGCAGCTCATGCAGCGCGTGTTCGCGATCTGCCGGGACGCCGTCACCGCCTACGGCGGGACCGTCGACAAGTTCACCGGAGACGGCGTGATGGCGCTGTTCGGTGCCCCGGTTGCTCTGGAGGACCACGCCCGACGGGCCTGTCACGCAGCCCGCCGCATCGTCGAGGGAACGCTCGACCTTGGCACGGAGATGCACACCCGCGGGGTGGAGTTGGCCATCCGGGTCGGGCTGAATTCCGGGGAGGTAGTGGCCGGTTCGGTCGGCGGGGACGCCGGCGCCTACACCGCGGTGGGGCACACCGTCGGTTTGGCGCAACGGATGGAGGCGCAGGCCGAACCCGGCACGGTGTGCCTGAGCGAGCACACCGCGGCACTGATCCGCGGCGGGTTCGGATTGCGCGATCTCGGCCGGGTGGAGATCAAGGGCGCGACGTTACCCGTCGGCGTGTTCGCCCTCGGTGCCCCGGCCGTCGAATCCCGCGCGGGTGCCCGCCGGTCGGGTTCGACCCGGCTGGTCGGCCGGGACAACGAACTCGCGGACCTGGTGATGTCCCTGACGCGG